>JAQTVL010000313.1 GCA_028706835.1 Phycisphaerae bacterium
CAGGCGATCTGCTGAAGACGGACTTCGACGCGAAGTTGACGCTGAAACTCCCGGAGACCACCCAGCCGGACGCGGAGAAGAAGATCGAGCGGTCGGTCGCGGCCCGCAAGTTGCTCGAACAGTCGGGCGGCGATGCAGCCGCCTGGCTGCGCGGGCCGGTCTGCACGGAATGGCTGCTGGACGGCCTGCTCGCCGGTGCGGATGGGCAGTTGGACCAGGACCTTGCGGTCCAGTTCCAGGTCCGCGCCTACGCGGGGTGCAAGACGGTCCGCGTGTCGGTCGTGGTCGAAAACTGCTGGGACACCTGGGCTGGGCACATCGCCTACGACGCGGCCATCACGCTGGGCAAGGACGCTAAGCCCGCCTACGAAAGGAAGGACCTCCTGCACCGCCGGCTGGCGCGCTGGCGGAAGGTGCTGTGGACGGGAACGCCGGCGGTCGAGCCGGTGATCGTCCACGATTTCGCCTACATGAGCGACACGGGCGCCCTGCCCAACTACGACCGCTCGATCGTTACGCCGGAAGAGACTCTCGCCGCCCTGGGCCAGGCGGCGGCCGGGCGCGAGTTCGAGCCGACGGGCTCCGGCTCGCTGACGAAGTACATGCCCACCACCGGCGGCCGGGCGGAGATCGGGCCGTATCCGCAGTGGACGGTTCGCTACCTGCTGACCATGGACCCGCGGGCGAAATCGCTGGTGCTTGCCAACGGCGACCTGGCCGGCTCCTGGCCGATCCACGTCCGCAGCTCGAAAACCAAGCGAATCCTGACGCTGGACGAGAGGCCGAACTTCTGGTTCGGATCCCGTCGCCCGGGCGAGGATGGCCCGAAGTGGCAGCCGGACCGCACGGCCCCGCCCCCGCCGGACTCGCCGGCCGGCAAGGCGAATGCCCTCACGCCGGACGTAGCCCACCAGGGCTCGTTCGCCTACGTGCCCTACCTCGTCACCGGCGATTTCTACTACCTGGAAGAGGCATATTTCTGGGCCAATCACGTGCTGCTGAGCCAGTGGAACGTGCCGCGCCAGGCGGCCCGGGGGATCATGTGCGACCAGATTCGCGGCAACGCCTGGGGCCTGCGGAACATCGCCGACGCCGCGTCGATCGCAGCCGACGGCGACCCGGAGGCGAACTACTTCGACCAGCGAATCCGCAACAACATCGATTACCTGGCGGGCAAGATGCTCGGCCCGCCGGAATACAACGCGATGGGGTTTTGGGGCATCCGCACGGTGGACGACGCCCGGATCGACAAGCCCGCCAATCCGAAGTGGGTACTCATGGTGCCCTGGGAGCACGACTACCTGATCTGGAGCCTGCACCACCTCGTCGAGCTCGGCTGGTCCGACGCAGCCAAGGCCCGCGACTTTGAGATGCGCTGGCGGGTGGGGATGTTCGTGAACCCGGCGTTCGACGTGAGGCTGGCGGCGCCGTATCGCTTCGTGGTCGGCGAACTCGGGGCCGACCGGAAGGTCGCCTTCTACACCGACTGGAAGAAACTGAGCGACGAGAACCTGCGCCTGACGCCCAAGCCGGGCCTGGCGACGTACGGCGGCAGCTATTCGTACTCCGCGCGGATGGCCGTCGTGTGCGGCGTGGACGGCGGGTTCCCCAAGTCCGACGACGCGCTCAAGCGGATCGAAGAACTGCTGCCCGACTGGCAGAAGCAGCTATCCAAGGACCCGACGTTCGCGATCACTCCCCGGAAAGGAACGGAACATGGCCAACCCCGATCTCGCCCAGATGCTGAATAGCGCCGCGCCCGCGCCGCGAAAGGATTTTGATGTCGCCGTCATCAACTACGCGGGCTACCACCCCACGCCGTTCATGGAGGCCTGGCACGGGTTCGGCTGGAGCGAGTGGGACATCCTCGCCCGCAGCCGGCCGCGGTTCCCGGGCCATCGCCAGCCGCTCGAACCGCTGTGGGGCGAATATGACGACAGCGACCCCGCCTTCGTCGCCCGCGAGATCGACGCGATGGCCGACCACGGCATCGACGCGGTCATCTACGACTGGTACTGGTACTGCGGCACCGAGATGTGGAACGAGGGCCTCGACCGCGGATTCCTACACGCCCCGAACCGCTCGCGGATGAAGTTCGGCCTGATGTGGGCCAACCACACCTGGCAGAACAACCACCCCGCCGAGTTGACCGAGGCGCTGACCAACCTGATACCGATCCGCCACTCGCCCGAGGACTGCGACCGCGTCATCGACGCGTGGACGGAGCGGTACTTCTCCCAGCCGAACTACTGGCGCATCGACGGCCGGCCTTGGGTGTCGTTCTTCCTGCTGTCCAGCCTGATGGACCACCTCGGCGGCAAGGCCGGCGTGGGCCGCGCGGTCGAGCGGATGCGAAAACGGGCCGAGAAAAACGGCCAGCCGGGCCTGCACCTCGGCCTGTTCACCTGGTCCGCCGGGGAGGCGAAGACCGCCCGCGAGGTCGGCTTCGACCACGTGACGACCTACAACTACGTCCGCGGCGCGAACCAGCAGGCCGGCCAACCGCTGGTCGATTACGCCGACGTGATGGCCGGCCACGTGAGCCTGTGGAAATCGCTGAACGAATCCGGCGTGCCGTATTGGCCCGTCGTCACGCACGGCTGGGACGTCTCGCCGCGGGTCCACCCCTACGAGCCCTGGCCGCCGGTCCGCTGGGCCTGGCCCTGGGGCCACATCATCACCGGCAACACCCCCGACCGCTTCGGCCAACTGGTCACGGCCGCGAGGCGGTTCCTGGCGACGCAGAGCAACAAGCCAAAAGTGATGGTCATCAACGCCTGGAACGAATGGACGGAAGGCTCGGTGCTGGCGCCGACGAAAGATGAGGGGTACGGGATACTGGAAGCGCTACGGGCGGCGCTCGCGTAGCGAGGTTCGAGGGACGAAATGCGAGGGACGAAGGAACGCCAGATGAAGAACTTCTGTTTGTGGAGTGCGGCAGCGAAGCTGCCGCTGTGGGATCGCCGAGAAGAGGCAAGCGGCAGCCGCGAGTGATCATGACTGCCACGACTCGCTTGCACCGCGGGGGGAAAGCGGTAGCTGCGCTACCGCAGTCCACACACAACGAAGATTCCCTGGATCGCCACGCTTTGTTGTCGCTGGCGGACCCAACGGAGCGTGTCCTCCCAATCGCACGCGACCGAGCCCTTGCCGGACGAACCACGCGGGCAGCGGACGTCATCCGACAGTCCCCAAATCTGCCGCAGGACCATGGGGCGGACCCCGCTTGCTCCTGCGACCTTCAGATCAGCAGTTCATTGCGCCAGTCTTTTCATTATTGCTATTACATTGTTGGCTTTACTCTTGGCTTCGCCGAATAGGTCGAGAGCTATGAGTTGGCCTCCCTGCACATTCTGTTTCCCGGATCCGGTCACTCTGTACCAATTCTCACCAGCTTCTTCGATGGCAAGGGAACAGGATGCGCCGCTCCACGAACCCCAAGTCATCCCGGTTCGAAAAGTGACGAGGCCGACCGAATCACTCGCGTTCTCCAACTTGTATCCTGCCTCGTGTACAGCCTTTACGGCCAGGCGAACCATCAGAGGAAGTGTCCCCTGAAAAGCGTCGCGCGCTGGAACATACGTCACCGGCACCGGTTGCAGTTCTCCTGGCGCCTGGGCAGGCTCCGAGCGGGTTGACAGTCCAGTTTGGAGGTTCATGCCGCAGAAGCGACAGACGATGGCCACCCATTTGATGGTTTCGCCGCAATAAGGGCAAGGCTTGTTCGCCGCAGGTGCGGGTGGATCATCGATGGCCGGCGCTTCAAGAGGCGGGTTCGCCATCGGTGCATTCGGTAACGGCAACCCGAGGGTTTCCGCAGCAACCATCTCGGCCTGTGGGTCGTTCGGCTTACTGGCCGAGGGGAACAGGAATGGGACCCGATTCGGCGACTTGCACTGAGGACACCTCTCCACGTCGCCCGCCTGGCTCTGCGGTGCTTCCATTTCCTCCCCACATTGCCCACACTTGAACTCGATCATGGTCCACCCGCCTTTCCCCTCCAAAGGGGGATTGAAATGCGCCGCCAATTCTACCGCCGTAGCGACTCACCGCAACAGGCACTCGACAGGCGGGAAGCAGAAAAAGGGGAGCAGAAGAGTACCGGGGTCGCGTACGATTTCCGGGCGGAAAGAACCAACGCGGGGACGGTTATTCTTCCGCCAAGGCCGTGGCCCGGATGAAATCGGACAGGCCTCGGAACCCCTTGGCCTTGGCGCGGGATTCCAGGATGGCCTTCTCCTCGTGCGTCAGGCGGATGTTCACCTGGACCGAGCGATGCCCCTCGCGGGCCGGGGCGGGCGGCTTTTTCCCCTTCTCCAGCAGATAGGCGACGCCCGTGACCAGCGCCTCGCGCGTATCGGCCACCGCCGCCTGCGGAGTCTTCCCGTCACCGAAGACAGTCGGCAGTTCCAACCCGCACCCGAACCAGTGGCCGTCCTTGAACTCAAGGATGATCCCGTATTGGCCGGCGATCGCCCGGGGCTGGGCCAGCAGGCGCTTGTCGAATGGCCGATCCAGCGCGTCCGCCGGCTTAACCGATCTTCTGGACCTTGCGGACATAATCATATTCACCGTCCCGGTCAAATCGGGGACTTCCTTAATTCCCGCAGACGAGGGGCGCAGCCGTCGCACAGAACGCAAACAGCGGGAATTAAGGATGTCCCCGTTTTGACCCGGAGTCAACCCGCCGCGTCGTAATTCCCAACCCCCACCGCGGCTGAAGCCGCACCTCCCCCGCACGCGGGAGAGGAGTGCCCTCACCGCCGGCGGCGGCGTTTGCCGGGGCGGTGGGATGATGGCTGGAGGATGGCTGGCTTGGAGTCAGCCGGCGGCTTCTTCGCTTCCGGCGGCGAAGGTTCGGGGGCGGTCAGTTTCAGTTCCACTTGCGCGGGGGATTCCGGCGCGACCACGGGCCGCCTGGCCCGCTCGCGGCTCGATAGCAGGTTCTCGTTGTGGACCACGATGTTGGTGGGCGACGGCCCCGCGGGGGGAACGGATGACGCGGCCGCCGGGGCGGCAACCGGTTCCGCGCGAAGCTTCAGCACTTCGGCAGCGAGTTCCTTCAGCGGATCGACCGGCGGCTCAGGCAATGTGGCATAGCCGCCCTCGGCTGTGCTTCGCCCGCCTTCGGCGGGCGCGATCGGCCCGGGGGCGGGCCGATCCACACCCGAGGCGGGTGTGCCACGTTCAGGGTGCGCCGCAACGTTTGACTCAGGCGGCGGCACGAACGCAAGCGCCGGTTGGCTCGGCGGCGATTCCGGTTCCGGGGCGGCGGCTAATTGCACAGTCGGGGAAGCCTCCGCCGTATCGGAGGGGGGCGCTCCGTCGTGCCCGGGGAGGCCAACCCATTCGGGCAGTCCCGGACCCGACGGAGCGGGTCCCTCCAAATGGGCGGCCTTCGGCTCCTCCAGCAGGCCCGGCAGCGCGCCCTCGCTGTGCAGCGATTCGGTCAGGCGCTCGGAGAAGCGCGTCAGTTGCCGGTCGGCCTGGTCGTATCGGCTGGCCGCGTGCTCCAGGTGCGAGCCGAGGCTGCGGAACGACTCGTTGAACCGGTCGAACTGCTGGCGCATCTGGCCCAGGCGGGCGATGATCCGCTCGGCCTGCTGCTCGACCTGTAGGCCGCGCAGGCCCAGCACGATCGTG
>JAQTVL010000314.1 GCA_028706835.1 Phycisphaerae bacterium
TCCACGTCAGGTATCGACCGGACTTGTTCGGCGAATACTGGCAGTGGGGAACCAAGGGCAAGACCGACAGGACCGTTCCGATGTCGCAGGATGCACTTGAGGCGGCCTACCGGCTGTTCGAGGTCGCTACGTGGCGATACCCGACGCTCAAGCGGTGTACGTGCGAGCGGTTACAGAAGATGGTCGGCTCGATTCCTGAGTTGGTGCGGAAGCAGCCCTACCAGGACTTCTACATCGAGTTACGCGGGATCAAGAGACTGGCCAACGAACGCCGGGCGGCAAGGAAGATGAGCCCAATAAAAAACGGCGGCATCCACTGCTTACGGAGAACCGCCGTTTCAGATTGGGCACGACTCGGGGTCTCTATGGCCCATGCCCAGTATGTCGCTGGACACAGGAGCATGATGACGACACGCGAATACTACATTGCCGTCGATCATGCTGAGGCCGTCGAGTCGGTACGTGCCCGAATCAACCGTTAATGGGCCCGGTAGGATTTGAACCTACAACCAAGGGATTATGAGAGTCTTGACTGTGTCCTTTGGTTGTAAACAGATAATCCATTGGCAATAGCTGCGAGCGTCATGCTCTGCATCCGGGGGCCGGTTGCATCCGTGCCGGCCCCCCATCAAACTCGGCACATCGGGCAGCGGCGTGGAAAGACACGCAGAGTAGGGCCTCGTCCGCATACTGTCCCGTACCCACGAAGTTCCACAGAAAGCGAATCCGCAGGATAGATGAATCGTGGGGCGCTGGCCTGACGACCTTATCCAGGGTTGCTGCATGTAGGTGGGCCAACCGCGTGGGGAAATAGACAATCCCACGGACTGCGACAGCGCGTGAGAGCAACGTGAGGCGCGCGACCGCAAGTGGACAACAGTGAAAATGGCGGACAGCAGGGTTCACATCCTGCCTGCCCGGTGTGCCATTCAATACACCACTTTTCCCACACGAGGGCAGACAGGGCCGGGAAACGGCGACGTGCATGGCCGCACGGTGGTTTTATAGACGCCGTGGCAAATGGTAGTGCGTGCGACGGATGCTATCCAGGTGGGCGCATGTAGTGCAGAGTTTCATCTGGAAGGTACCGGTACTACAACCTGTCTGCCGGAATTCAAGGCACACCGCCAGTAACACCCACTCGGGCACTGGCTGGCGGTGTGCTTTCTTCAAACTTGGCGCACCGGGTATCCGCGAGGACCACTTGGCAGGCACGCCCAAGCCTGAAGAGCAATGCTTGGGACGTTGAAGCCCTGCCTGCCCGATGTGCCATATTCAAACGTGGGCTGGCGAGCGGCGAACACTGTGGTAAGAACTGGCCCGACGTAACCATCCGTCGGCAACCACGTACCGCCCGTTCGACTCCTGCCCGCCAGCCCCAGTCATCATACAAGCTCTAAGACGTCCGGCCCGGTCTCGTGAACCCCTGTTTAAGGGCGACGTACGAGCGGGCCAGTTTCAAACCCATCGCAAAATGCACTGGCGAGGTTGCGGGCAAACCGTGAAGCCTCAGTCCTACCGTGGGTCCGCGCAATCGGTGAGCTCGGATCGCCACACGGAAAAAGCCGGGACTCCTCGCCAGTGCTTTCAAGCTTCGCACTGGCACAGATTGCCCATAGGTGTCATTGGCACGCGGGGGTGGAATCCCTGAAGGGTAGCCGACGTTAGGCTGCATGGGCTCCAAACACTGTCGCGAGACGAGAGTTGGGCAAGGGCGAAAACTCCCTTGCCCGCCAGTGCTTCAATCATCGCAGACCCCGGTGCTGACATAAGTGGCCGGGGCAAGCCTGCGAAAGCAGTGCTCGAAGGTACGGCGTGTCAGCACCGGCAACATTTTGCAGGGAGCCCCTGGCTGTGTGGCCGGGGGATTGTTGAGGTCGGTGCGCGACAGGATGCGCCCAGGGCACGGAGGTCGCCGACCTGTTTTGAGAAGGAAAGGATCGTGAGATGAGACTGGAACAGATTAAAGCTGACGACATTCGGAGATCGTGTCCGCTGGATGGCGTAACAGTGAGCGAGACACGGAAAAGTGCGTACGCCATGACATCTATCACACTGACGGACGCCGCTGGCCACACTATGGTTGTGGAAGGCGCAGAGTATTGCGGATCAGTCAGGGTCCTGGTGAAGGCCAAACCGCCGGTGCGCAAGCAGTTTATCCTGGCTGGGGAAGTTTTCACCGGTAGCGTCGGTCTTGAGGTCAAGGTGAATGAGACCTTTGATAGTCGAGCAGCCGCAGACACTCGCAAGAATGTCCTTGAGGCCCACGGCGCAAACCTCGCGATCACTGAGATCGAGGTTGAGATTCCCGACTGAATCACGATCCTCCCCGTCTCCAGCCGCTTGCCTCTGCGGGCGGCCGGGGCGGGGAATTGAGGACACTATGAATAGAACAACCATCATCTGGTCCATAGCGATTTACCTGCTGTGGATGTGCTGAGAGGAGAGAGATATGACTACAGAAGAATTGCAGTCCACAATGAAAGAAGCGCGAGACCGATACGCCTCTGCTGTGGGCGGCATATCAGGCAGTGAGGAGTCCGCCTACGAGACGGGCTTCTTTGAGGCGGCACGAGTTGTCACGGCTCAACAGAACGCGCAATTACAGAGGCTTATTCATGCGACTTGAACACCGCACCAGCGAAGACCAGACATTTACTGAGCGAGGTTGGCGCATCGCACCTTCCGGCGAGATCATCGACCAGCACGGCGGCATGGTTGCCGGTGACGTTCGCACTCGACTGCAAAGCCTGGAAATGCGCAGGCTCGGTACGGACAGGTTCAACAAGGCCCCAATGGTCGAGGACAACGCAGGTGCCGAGTGCGTGCGCAGGCAGCAGGAGATCGAGAAGGCACAGGCTGAACATGCGAGGGTATTCCAATGATCCACAGAGTCAATCTCCGCGACCTGGGCGAGTTGTTCCGGGACGAAGCGCAGCAGGTAGATCGTAGGTACGGCGAGTACCTTAGCCAACGGGAGGCCGGACGTGAACGCAGACGCACAATCAGAATCGAAGGCGAAAAGACTCTGCACGGCCTGCGAGAGGTTGACGCGACTTATCGGCAGGCCGGTTCGCTGTCTCAGGCATGATGAAACGTTGAGCGAAGAGTGGCGCAAGCAAGTGAGAATTCCACTGGAAAGGATAGATGATGTTGACAGCACGAAGTAACGGCGGTACGACGGCTCCGCTGATTCCATCCGGGTTACAAGAGGCCGTGTGCTACGTGGTCTGCGATCTGGGAACTGAGTACAGCGAGGTGTTCAAGACCTCATCCCGAAAGATCGTTCTCGTCTGGGAAATCGCCGGTCTGCGTATTGACATTGAGGACAAGGAAACCCACGAGAAGAAGAACCTGCCGAGAGTCATCAGTAAGCAGTACACCCTTAGTCTTTCGGAGAAGGCGAACCTCCGTCACGATCTTGCAAGCTGGCGCGGCCGGGATTTCACACCTGCCGAAGAGAAGGGCTTTAACGTCAACAACGTGCTCGGCGCGCCCTGCCTGCTGAACATTGTCCACAAGACCAAGCAGGATGGGACGGTCTACGCGGCTATCGGGGCCGTTATCACCCTCAAGGGTAAGAAGTTGAAGGCAGAGAATCCCTTGGTCCTTTACGGCATCGAGGAGCACGGCAAGGCCATCCCTGAGAGTCTGCCGGAGTGGATCGTCAACAAGATCAAGGCGTCGCCAGAGTACCAGGCGATCCTGAATCCGGTGGTCGATCAACCGCCTCCAAGCGACGAAGAGGCGGCGGCGAGCGAGAATCAATCAGCAACGGACGACGACATTCCCTTCTGATCGTGTGACGCATGGACTACTACGGCGAAACCATCGAAGGTCAGCCCTGCACGGACTGGAAGGGGATTCAGGCGGAATGCGCCAAGCACCCTCAGTTCGTGATCCGCGTCGAGAAGTACGACGAGGACCGGGAGATCACAAATCAGATGTTTGCCTACCTTCATGCGGTGGTGTTTCCAACGCTGGCCCAACATTGGGATTGTTCTGAGGCCGAAGCCGAGTTGCGGTGCAAGCGCCAATGGGGTGCGCATTGGATGATCCGGCGAGAACTTGGCTATGTGTTCATCTTGAGTAAGACGGTCCTTACAACAAAGCAGGGCTGCAAGTGGATAGAGAATATATGGGAAGGCGCACACAACGACGGATGTATTATCAGCCCTCCCGACAAGGACTGGCGAGAGACCGCACGCAAGATGGCTGAACTGAGAGGCAAGGATGCAAGACCAGAACCCAACTTGTCCAATCCATGAGGGCATCTACCTCCAGCAGAGGCCGACCAAATGTGGCCCGGTCTGGCGATGCCCCATTACCGGCTGCACGGTTCGCTGGTGGGGCGCGAAGGACACCACGCCATGCGATTACCAGACCGCGCAGGCCAGGAAAGCTGCTCATGCCGTCATTGATCCGATCTGGCAGAGGTATCACATGAGTCGGGCATCCCTGTACCGCCGAATGAAACGCGATCTCGGCGTCGAGCACATCGGACTGTGCGATATCGCGACGTGCGAGAAGATCATCGAATGGGCAAAGAAGCTATGAACGAATCACAATCCATCCACAGGAACACTACCGTACCGGCTGCCTGCCGAAACGCCTACGACAAGGCGATGACGGGCCGCAAGCCTCTGGCGGCGATCCGTGCAAAGTGCCACGACTGCCAGAACTGGCAACTCGCCGAGATCAGGGGTTGCGCGATAGACACCTGCCCGCTTTGGCCCTACCGCATGGGCCGTAAGACACCTTCGGCATCTCCACAGAATGGCAAGGAAGGTCGAAAAACCCCCAATCATCGAGGGTTCGGCAAAGAGAAGGGGTTATTCGTGAGCAATCAGCCGCAGGAGGCAACGAAGTAGCACTCCGGCGGGCTGGCGGCAATGAATCGGCGCGATGGTGCGCCGTCAAATGAAAGGATTCAGAACATGGCAACAGCAGGAAGCAGTGGAAGCGCGGTGCGGGAATTGGAAATCCCATCACAGATCGGACAGTACGAGCATGCCGCAGCGGCCCTTGAGGAGAGGATTGTGGCCTTACACGAAAGGCTGAAGACGGTGTTGCGCACACCCGAGCCAGTGCCGCCAGAAGCGGCAAGCAAAGAACCGCCCTTGTGTGACTTGGCCTCGTGGATCAGGGGACGGCGGATTAACGTGGAGAGCGTGACCGCACAGATCACCGACATCCTGGCCCGACTCGAACTGTAACCCAAGCCCCAGACTCCAGCCCTATCGAAAGGAAACAAGTGGAAGAAGTGACGACATGCTCGACTTGTGGAGGACAGACGTGGGAAATCTACGGGGACCGGATTGTCTGCTGTGAATGCAGAAGGGCTTATGCGGTGCGCGTCGCCGGTGCCATTCTCTCAAAGATCAACCACCCAGAGGAATGCAAAAACAAATTGAGACGAAAGTTCCTCCGATGGCTGAGAGGTAATCTGTAACCCAAGCCCGGTCAACCCGGCATTTTGAAAGGGAATTCGTATGAAGAAGAAGAAAAAGGAACTGAAACGAGGTAAGTGGACGAAGGACGAACTGCGAGACTTGAAGCGGCTCTTTCCCAACGCCTCCACACGCGAAGTGGCAGACGAGTTGGGCATAGGCTACGAAGCCCTCAAGAAGAAAGCCTC
>JAQTVL010000315.1 GCA_028706835.1 Phycisphaerae bacterium
CGCTGCCGACCACGTTGCCGGCCCACTGGGCGCCCTTGATTAACCGATCCGGCTGGATCGCCTTGACCAGCTCGTGCGGCGTGTCCTCGTCGAAGACGACAATGTAATCCACGCACGCCAGGGCGCTGAGCACCGCCGCCCGTTCCTGCTCCGTGCAGATCGGCCGGCTGGGGCCCTTGTTTCGCTTCACGGACGAGTCGGAGTTCAGGCCGACGATCAGCACGTCGCCCTGCTCGCGCGAGAACTGAAGATACTGCACGTGCCCCGGGTGCAGGATATCGAAGCAGCCGTTGGTGAACGCGATCCGCTTGCCGTCCTTGCGCAGCCGATCCATCTCGCGGACTAGCGCGGGCAGGTCCCACAGTTTGCTCCGCCCGCGGACGGAGGCGTGGACCTCGGCCAGCAGTTCCTCCCGGCTGATCGGGACCGAGCCGAACTTTTCGACCTCCAGGCCGGCGGCCATGTTCGACAGGGCGACGGCCTCGACGGGCAGCAGGCCCGCCTGGCCCCAGCAGACGCCCAGGACGGCGAGCACCATATCGCCTGCGCCGGTGACGTCATAGATCGTCCGGGGGCGGGTGGGGATCAGCGTGCCGGTGCCGTCCCGGCTGCCAAGGTAGATGCCTTCCTTGTCCAGGGTGAGGACGACGTAGTCCAGGTCGGCCTTGGCGATCAGGCGGGCGGAAACCGCGAAAAGTTGCGACGTGTCGGGGGCGCCGTCCCCTCTCCCTGGCCCTCCCCCCGAGGGGAGGGAATCAGATTGAAGCTCGCCAATCTGCTCGTCGGCGGCGAGTGATGCCTCGTAGCGGTTCGGGGTGATCAGCGTCGCGCCGCGGTAGCGGGAGTAATCGCTCAGCAGGGCCGGGTCGACCAGAACGGGCACGCGCCGCCTTCGCGCCGCCTTAATCAGCGCGGCGATCGACTCGGCGGCCAGGAAGCCCTTGTTGTAGTCCTGAAGCACCAGCACGTCGGCGTTGTCGAGGTGGGCGTCGATCCGGCCGTCAGCCAGGAGTTTCGTCAGCACGTCGGCTGGGCCGGTGTCCTCGCGGTCGACGCGGAGCAACTGCTGCGGGTGGCGATGCTGGGCGAGTCCGACCAGCCGGGTTTTCACGGTGGTCGGCCGGTCCGGCGTGACGGCCATGCAACTGGTGTCGCAGCCGAGCTGATCGAGCTGGCGGCGGAGGCAGGCCCCGCCGTCGTCGTTGCCGATCATCCCCACGCAGCAGACCGACGCGCCCAGGGCCGCGAGGTCGGCCGCTACGCGGCCGGCCCCGCCCAGCCGCTGTTCGCCGCGGACCACGCGAAGCACCGGAACGGGGGCCTCGGGGTTGATCCGCTCGACGTCGCCGTAGACGTACTCGTCGAGCATGAAGTCGCCGACGAGGACGACGCGCGTCCGGCCGACGCGGGCGAGTTTCTCCATCAGCGATGCGTGATCCATGCGAGTCTCGTTTCCGGGCTGCCGGGTGAGGACGCGCGTTGCCCCCGGCGGCGTTGAGAATATGGGAAAAGGCCGGGGAATGCAATCCCCGAGCGCGGGCAAGACGAAGGCGATGTCTCGAACCGCGGTGATTGATGAGCGGGGATTGCCCGGCCGAAAGGGCCATCCTTGCGGGAATCGGCGTTGTCGCGGCGCGGTTGCCCGCTGAAATCATGCATCCTAACATTTACTTGACATTAGGTGGATCTGTGCTATTAATTCAAACTGGCGTGCTCGGCTGGAACCGAGCCGTTGGCTGGCGGCGGGTTGAGGTGGGGTGGGGAAGGCACCCGCAATCAAACCGATGTGACCTTGGAACCTTGATCGCAAGTCTCTATTTGACAATCACTTAGCAAGGTTACATCGGCGACAGTGTGTGACCTTGCTAAACCTTGCTGTAATGCTTGTCCGGGCATACGGTTACGCAAGGTTCCATCCCCGCTGGCAGGGCCTCACTGATCGCATTCCACCAGGACGTACGGCCCCTGCGGCAGGACGGCGATGGTTGCGTCGGGGCCGTGCCTGGCCAGCGCGACCGACAGGGCCTGCGAGAAATTGTCCGTCGACCGCACCCACAGCTTCGCCCGCTGATCGGGCGTGAGTTTGCTTTCGGCGATGACGACCTCGGCCCTGGTCATGGCCTGGCTCATCTGTTCGTGCTGCCACTGGTCGATCAGGAAGTATGGCTTGTCGGGGTCGAGGATGGCGGCGCGGAAGCTGGCGAAATCGGGGAACGCCCCCAGCGTCTTCTGGAACTCCTCGCTGCCCAATCCCTCGCGGCAGCCGGAGGCGACCAGGATCGTGCCGCCGGGTTTGACCGCGGGGATCGCCGCCGTCACGCCCTTGATCGTCTGGTAGTAGGTCGCGTCCAGCGGGAACCCGCCGCCGCTGGTGATCGCGATGTCGCACGGGCGATCGAGTTTGGCGGACACGTGGGCGCGGATCACCGCCACCGCCTGGTGGAAGGTGGCTGTCGGGTCGCCGGCGAACGCGCCGGTCACGCGCTTCTGCTCGTCCAGCGTCACGTGGACGATGAACTCCAGCCCCGCGGCCCGGGCGATCTCGGTGGCGGCCTCGTGCAGCACGTTGCCCGGCAGGTTGCCCTCGCGACAGTTGCGGTTCTCCAGGACGCGCGGTGAGTGAAGCTGGCAGATGGTGTCAGCCGACGCCACGCCGATCGCGACCATCTTCCGCCCGCCGCCGAAGCCAGCCATCAGGTGCGGCTCGACGAACCCGGTGGCGATCTTCAGGTCAGCGGCCAGGAACCGCCGGTCGACGCTGGCCCGCGTGCCGTCCGAGGTCACGCAGCAGAAGTCGTGGGCGGCGGCGTCACGGGCGACGTGGTTCTCGATGCGATAATCGCGCGCAACGTCCGGCCCGGCCAGCCGCTCGATCTCCGCGGGCGAACTCGGCCGGTGCAGGCCGGTCGCGATCAGGATCAGGATGTCTTTGCGTGCGATGCCGGCCCGCTCCAGCGTCGCCAGGATCGGCGGGAGCATCAGCCGGTCTGGCGCAGGCCGGGTGTGATCGCAGATCAGCACGCAAGCGTTCCGCCGCCCGCGGGCCAGTTCGAGCAGCGGCTTGCCGCCGGTCGGCTTGGCGATGGCGGCGGTCAGGGCGGCAGCGGGGTCCGCCAGCGGCGGCGCGGGGGAATGCCGCAGGACGGCGGCGACGTTGTGGTCGGGCAGATCGACAGCGAGTCCGGTCGTGTCGTAGGCGAGCGAGATATTCATAACGGGATTTTACCGAATCGAGGGAGGCGAGTCCGTACAAAACGCTTGCGTTTTCGCCGGGGCCTGGTGATAGCCGCCTCTGCGAAAACGCAAGCGGAAGACAACGCCGAAAGACAGTCTATTCCTGCGGCACGGACATCATGCGGTTCACCGCGTTGAGCAGCCAGGCACGCTTGGCGGCCAGGCGATACTGATACATCGGGTCGGCCTCGTAGGGGAAGTAGGAGGCCGACGGGATGATGTCGGTGACACGATAGCCGGTGTAGCCGCCGATGGCCTGCCGGCTGCCGGCGACGCCGCCGACCGCCTGGTTGCCGGGGCCGCCGGGGCCGGTGTCCATGATGACCGGGCCGCCGTAGATCGGCTCGTTGTAGCCGGGGCCGAAGACCGAGAACGGCGGGTGAACATAGAGGTCGCGCAGCCGGTCCTGCCGGGTCCAGAACCCGATCGGATCAGCGGGGCGGTTGACGTTGTATTCCGACGGCCCCGGGAAGATCGGGACGAACAGCAGGTCGGACACGTCGTAGGCGGCGACGGTCTTGGTCTTGCCGTCGGTGTCCTTGAACGGCGAACTCTCCCAGACCTTGCCGGAGATGTTGTACTGCGAGCGGGCGACCTTGATCTGGGCCCAGTTGTCCGGGTAGTTCATCACGCCCTGCGGCGGGATGGTCGCCTCCTGCACGTGCAGCAACTCGTCGCGGCGGGCGCCGTCGCGGGCGAGGTTGATCGCATACTGGTAGTGGACGCGCTCGCGGTCCAGTTCGAGCATCTGCCCGACGTCGATCAGCTCCCTGGCGGGGGCGTATCGGCCGTCGTCCCACAGCCGCTGATGGTCCAGCGTCCGCTGCTTGAGGACCGCGGGGTCGTCCTGGAGGTGCGTCCGCGTGCCGGGCGTGTTGGTCAGGGCGTTGTCCTTGGCAAGCTTGGCCTGCTCGGCGGCGGCGTCGACCTGGCCGGGCAGGCCGGGTTGGTTCGGGTCGACGGTCTTCGGCTGGCCATAGCCGGGGCCGAACGCCTCCGCGGGGATCGGCGCCTGGCCATACTGCTTGGCGACCTCGATGCGCTTGGCGGTGAATTCGGCTTTGTCGAGCGAGACCGCCAACTTGTCGGCGACGGTGCGGTATGCGGTCACGTCGCTCTGCGTGGCGGCGGCGGCGATGAGTTCCTGCACCTTGGCCAGGTCGGCCTTGGCGGCGGCGAACTGGTTGGCTTGCGCCTTCGCCTGCACCTGCACCAGCCCGAGGCGGATGTTGGCGAGGATGACCTCAAGCTGGGCGGCCTGGAGCTGGGCCTCGACCGGTTTGTCGACGGGCGCAACGACGGGCGGCGCCACGGCCGGCGGTGCAGCCTGGGCGGAAAGGGGGAGGGCAGCCAGGGCGGCCAGCAGGATCGCGACGGTGAGTGCGGTGAGCGTCTTCATTGCCATCTCCTTGTGAGGGCGGCGGTGCTATTTCCCATTGCCGTTGGCAGCCAGTTTGGCGGCGTTTCGGCGGTACCAGGCGGACCAGGCATCGGCGTCGAACCCGAAGTTCTCGCCGGTGATCGCTATCAACGCCTCCTGCACTTCCGTTCGATACACCGTGACGGTGACATTCTTGTAGGTCGGCGCGAACGGGTCCTGATACGTCCGCCGGATGGTCATCATCCGCAGTTGGCCATACTCATCGATGAAATTCCGCCGCAGCGTCTGAACGAGCGGCTCGGTGCGGACGCGGCGAAATTCCTTGTTCGTCAGTTCCGCGATCAGGGCGGGCACGGCCTCGACCACGCGAAGATAGCCGAGGGCGGCGGCGGAGTTGCGCATGACATCGTCGTCTTCGCTCTGGAGCGACTTGAGAAGGTAGTCGGCGATCCGCGGGTCGGTGCGCCGGGACAACTGCCCGAGCGCCGTCTTGCGGACAGTTTCGTCGTCGTCCAGAACAGCGCCTTCCAGCAGGCCCATCGTCGCCGCCGAAACGTAGAACTCGCCGATGGCCGTCGCCAGCAGGCGGCGCTGCTCGGCGGGGCCGTCCTTGAGCAACTGCATCATCGGCTCGACAGCCAGCGGGTCGCGGATGGCCAGCAGCATCTGGGCGCCCTGCTGGAACATCGGCCTGTTCGACGAGATCAGGTACTGGCCTCGGATTGTGCGAATTCGCTTGACCCACTCCGCACGCAGCATGGTCGCCATGTCGCGATCGACGTCGCGCAGCGCCAGCCGGGCGCCCTCCATCGTCGCGCCCGGCCGGGTGGTCGGGCCGTTCTTCGCGGTTGCCGACTTAGGGGTAGGTTCCAGCCAGGCGTCGCCGATCTGCACGTGGCCGAGCGCCCGGCGGGCGGCGGCGTGGTTCGGATCGAGGGCGATGGCGGAGCGGAGTTCCTGGTCAGCCAGGTCGTCCAGTTTGCGCTGGCGGCACCAGAGGGCCAGGTCGTATCGGCCCT
>JAQTVL010000316.1 GCA_028706835.1 Phycisphaerae bacterium
CAGCCGGACATCGGCATCGCCCTGGACGTGACGATCGCCGCGGACACGCCGGGCGTGGGCGACAGCCAGCGGGTGACGGCGTTGGCCGGCGGGGTGGCGCTGAAGGTGGTCGACAGTGGAAGCATCACCGACCGCGGGCTGCTGGACACGTGGATTCGCCTGGCGGAGAAGCGGAAGATCAAGTACCAACTGGAGATTTTGCCGCGCGGCGGAACCG
The DNA here is from genome assembly GCA_028706835.1 of Phycisphaerae bacterium. Classification (GTDB taxonomy): domain Bacteria; phylum Planctomycetota; class Phycisphaerae; order JAJVII01; family JAJVII01; genus STB-87. Next base: position 218 of record JAQTVL010000316.1, read on the forward strand.
ACGCCGGCTGGTTGCAGCGGTCAGCCGCCGGCTGCAAGGCCGGGACGATTTCCGTCCCCTGCCGCTACGTCCACACGGTGACCGAGACGGTACACAAGAAAGACCTGGCGGGGGCGGTCGATTTGCTGGCAGCCTACCTGCAACAGCAATTGTGAGGTGACGCAATGGCGAGCGGCCTGTCCGACGCCCCCAGCACCTTGCGGGCCCGCTGATGGGCCCCAGCCCACTGGGCCAACTGCTGTGTCGAGAGCGGCCCCCGCCGGCCGGCGTCGGCTGGGCCACAGGGATATTCGATGCCGAGACTGCGTCCATGTCGGGCATATCGGCCGATCGACCGCCGGACTTTCAAACGACCTGACTGATCGGCCCGATATTCGGTGCCGCCCCGCGTCGCTTGATGGGTTGGATCGCGGAACGTGGGTGTGCAACCGCTACTTCACACGGGAGGCGGGCGCAATCGTGTTCCCCTTCTTCACCTGCATCGGCACCAGAATCGTCCGGCACCGCGCCGTCGCGTCCGTCCAACGGCGGCGCAGCTCATCCACGGCCTCCGCAGCCAGCCGAGCCACGTCGCAGACAAGCGCGTCGGGCCGCAGCCCCAACTCGTCCTGCCCGTCGACAACGCGCGGGGCAGGGGGATCGTCCGCCATAACGTCGGCGGAATACCCGCGGTGCTCCCACGCCAGCCCGCCCGACGCCGCGCGCCGCCCGCCCCGCCCGAGCGACACCACCGAAACATCGGCCGGCACATCCATGCCCCGACGCGCCAATTCCCGGATCGCCGACCACACGCTGCCGCGAACAAAGACGGCCGTGGGACGCTCAGCCGCCGCAATGCCTGCCAGTTTCTCGGCGGCCGGGCCAAAACCGCCCGGCGTCTCCGACGACCATATCCAATCTCGCTTCGGTGCCAGGCCGCTGCTGGCGACGACCCGCAGGTACGCCTCGTAGAGCGACTCCGCGTGGCCTGCGCCCTCCTGCAACTGACCCCAAAACCCGATTCGCTGGTGGCCGAGCGAATACAGCCGATGCACGATCTCGCGCAGCGCGCCCGTGCAGTCGAACCGAGCGGAACTGAACGGCGCCGAGTCGAACATCGAGTCGATGAGCACCACCGGCTTGTGCTCCGCGAAGACGGTCATCGGCGCCACTTTCGGCGGGTTCAGCGCGAGCATGCCATCCATCTCGCCCAGGTCCGGGCCGCTCGGCGGCGCATCCCGCCCCGCCCGCGATTTGCCTCCGTCCAGCCTCGCCATGTCCGCCACCGACAGCGCCATGCCCACGTCCGCAGCCGCCATGGCGACGTGTAAAAGCAAATCGCGGTAGAACGGAATGTGAATGAGTTGCTCGCGCGAGATGCCCGTTACGAACAGCACATTTCGCCCCAGCGCCGGCGACTTTGAAACGAACGTTCCCGAGCGCCGAGACCGCACCACCCACCCCTGCTGCGCCAGCACCCCCAACACACGCTGCGCCGTCTGCACCGAAACTTTGTAGCGCTTCGCGAGGGTCACCTGCGACTCCAGGCGATCGCCCTCGCGGCAACTGCTCTTGATCCGGCTGAGCAGTCGCACGTACAGATTTCGCGCGATGTAGCCGCGAATGCCCCACGTTGTAGCGTCCGCACGATGCATGGACATGCCCGGCCGAAATACAAAACACGCCGAAGGGAATTGCCTGCCCACCGTATCGCGGAAGTATTCAACACGTCAACAGAATAATGCCACACCCCATGCCCGGCCCGGCGGTCTTTGCCCGGCGGTCTTTGCCCTTGCCGCTGACGAGATGGCCGCACTACAATGCCCAGGGGGTGCGGGCCGGACGGTGGCTTGCATCGCGGGGGCCGGCCAATCTGTCCTTGGACAGGCGCGTACGATACGGCAGGGCGGGCGAGACAGTAGTCATGGAGGGTTTGAGAATGTTGCAGACCCACGGGAAGAGGCGGCGGGGATCGGTGTTGATCCTCGTGGTGGCGATGCTGGCGGTCCTGTTTGTCACCGGCATGGGGTTCCTGTCCATGTCGTCGATGGACCGCCGGTCATCCGGCGCCACGCGCGGCCAGAGCGGCATCAACATCGAGGCTGACGCCGCCGTGCAGATGGTCGTGGCGGAGTTGTCGCGCGACCTGTGGGGCGCGGACAACAAGTTCCTGTCCGGCGTCGGGGCGAACGAGGGCTGGGACTATCCGTGCAGCGGAGACAAGGCGGCTGGCGGCACCTTGGGCGTGAACGACGACGCATGGCTGGCCAGCACTCTGCCGGAAGTCGCCGATGCCAGCATCCCCAACAACTCGACCGACCCGGCGATCTACCAGAATCGGTTCAAGTGGCCGCACATCTCCAACTTCAGCGGTCTGCCGGCGGACGATACCAACGTGATAGCCTCGTCTCTCGACGCCGACGCGGATCGGGACGGCGTCAACGATTCGCGGTTCATCCTCAGCCCGTCGGGGCGGTACCGGGTCGCGATCCGGGTGGTCGACCTGAACTCGATGATCAACCTGAACACGGCGGGGCGTGCGACCATCAATGACCTTGGCATGACGCAGTACAACGTGGGGGCAGCCGCGGCGAGCCAGATCGGCGCTTGGGATCTTTCCTGGGGCCAGCTCGGCACGGGACAGATCGGGTTGTTCAGCGACGGCACCCTCGGCCGGGGCCAGTCGGATTACGCGTCGGTCCTGGACAATCCGTATATCAGACTGGGCGGCGCCGGAATCCCGGTTCCTTTCGCCGACGCCCTGCCGTTTCGGACGATGGACACGCTGGCGCTGCTGAGCTACGGCATCAAGCCCGGGCCGGTGGCGGCCAGGTTCGTGCCGTGCTGGCCGAGCACGTTTTCGACCTCCCGGAAGAACATGCCGAACATTACCAGCAATACGGTGGATCCGGCGGACTCGCTAAACATGTACTTCACCACATACGGGTGGACCCGGCAGTTGCGGCGGGGCTTGCCCACCGTGGCATTGCCGGCGCAGCTTCAGGTTGCGGGGGTCGCGACGACCTGGCAGGACTGGCAGAACATTCTGAACGCCTACGAGCCGACCGGCCTGTCGCCCGCGCCGATCAACGGGGTCTCCTACTGGGACGCCGCATCCGGCACGGTTAGGAACCACGGGGTGACCGACCCGCACGATCCGGTGTATACGCGTGGGCTGGTCGCCGCGATCGTGCTGTCCGGGGCGATGATAGACGAGGGCGACGGGAGGACGCCGCTGACGCCGCGGCAGGTCGAACAACTGATCGTCAACCTGGTGGATTTCCGCGATACGGACCAGAACGTCAGCCAGGCGGGTGTCAATGTTGACACCGTATTTCACCCGATTGGAACGTCCGCGGATATCTTCGGTGTCGAGCCGCAGGTCTTCATCGTGGAACTCGGCGCCGCCCTGGGCGTGCAATCGGTGGGAAACAGGGCTCGGTCGAATAATGCGTATGCCCTCGAGTTGTACAACCCGTATGCCGCGCCTGTTGTCATAGAGGGGTGGCAGGTTGTGACGCCAGGCGGCACCGTCACCATCACCAACAACAACCCCCTCACGCCGGGGGTGCCTGCAACGGTCCAGCCGGGCGGAAGATACGTCATCATCAGCAACGAAATGGCGCCGCCGACAGAGGGCGGGGAGCCGCTCTGGCAGTGGATGGCGGGGTGGAACTGTAAGGATTCGAAGCTTAAGTTCGGCGTGAAACAGCCGTTTGGCATGACGTACACCGGACCCGCAATCCCGCAGGCGGGAAATATCCACTTGACGCGTCCCGGGGCTGGCGGCGCCATGGTTGTAGTGGATTCTGCGACCTTTGACTGTGACACCGCGTACGGGTGTCGCATGACCGGCAGCGCCCATGCGGGTACTCTCGCCTCTCCCGGCCCGTGGCTTGCCCCGGCTATGGCGGGGCAGCAGTACATCCGTCGCGGCGACCGCGAGTGGATGCAGGCCCGCGATGTGTATGGGCCGAGCGACGCGAACACGTTCGGGGCCGCGAACGGCCTGATGGGCAGTTCGGGCGACAGTAATTACGCCAGCGACGCATGGTACATGGCGAGGCGGGCCGCGGGCGAGGAGACTCCGATCATTGCGTCGGCGCTGCCGCCCACCACAGCGGCCTGGGCAAACAACGCCTACTATCTGACGGGACAGATCCTGTGGGACGCGGGCACGTCCAGTTGGTGGCGTTGCTGTGTCCCCCATGCGTCGGCAAAGACCGGGACGTTTGCCGCCGATCGCACGGCCAGACCGACGTGCTGGCGGCCCTATGTGGCGCACAGCTTTGACACGCTGGGCCAATTGCAGTGGCTCATGCTGGACGGCCCGCGAACGCTCGCCAGCGTGACCGCTACACCGCCCACCGACTATAGCAGGAAGAATGCGGACGGCACTTGGTTCACGGACAACATTTCACTCGTCTCGAAGATCAGCAGACTAACGGGGATTGGGGCGACCGGGACGCAGTCGCTCTATCTGAACTCCAGTCTGGCGAACCGGGGCGACGTGAAGGTGTTCGGCAACCTGGTCTGCCTCGACCGCGCGCACGACGGCACTGACAGCAACGGTGACGGAACCATCGACGATGCCGACGAGGTCCGCCAGGCGGGGTTGATCAACATCAACACGGCCACCCCGTTTGTCCTGAGATACCTGAACTGGCTGCTGTACACGGGCGATACCGCGGACGGGCTGGACGGGCTGAAGTCGGGCGCGGGTTTTTCCACGGTCAATCAGGACATATACAGTTACGCGAAGAACCAGAGTCCGCGTGGCTTCCGCAAGGGGGTCAGCGAGTTGGGCAATGTCTCCACCCTCTACGGCACGACAGGCCTGTTTAGCGCCCTGCGTTACTCCGGGGCCAGTTACGCGAACACCCTGCGGAACAAGAAGGCGGAGTTGCGATTCTTCTACAGCTCGCCGCCGCCGACTGGATTTGATGTGAATGGCAACGTTGTTGCCGTGGTTCCGGGCGGTGCGCCGAAGTGCGACCCGTGGGTCCCCGATCAGGCCGCCGGCGGCGATTTCGCGGAGCGACACTTCGTCTTCGACCGAATCAGCGACCTGGTGACGACGCGGTCGGACACATTCCTGGCCTACATACTCGTGCAGGAAATCAACACCGACTATCAGGCCACCGATGCCCGCTACGTGGTGCAGAGCCGCCGGCTGGTGACGATCATAGACCGGTCGCGGTGCAACAAGCCGCCGGCGGATGCCAATTACCGGGCGCCGGAGGTAGTGGGGCGAAGCGTCGCGACGTGGTAGCGGCCGGTCGCAACGGAGCGTGTGAGTTGGGTGGCACTGGCAGGTTGCCTGCCAGTGTGCGGGCAACAAGCCACTGGCGGACAAGCGGCCAGTGCCACCCACGAAGTGACGATTCCCCAATACATCCGACGCACTTGATCTCGCCC
>JAQTVL010000317.1 GCA_028706835.1 Phycisphaerae bacterium
CTGCTGGCTGCGGGCTACGGGACGCTGTGCTACTACTTCGTTCGATTCCTGCTGTTCCTCGCGCTGCTGTGCGCCCACTGGAGCGTGAGCATCTTTGCCCCGATCGCCGGCCGCGGCGACGTGCGCGAGGGGGCGAGCAAGTGGGACCTCCTCTGGCCGTCGCCGACCTTCGAGAACTTCAACACCCAGATGTCGACGGTCGGCCTGAACATGGTCGATTCGATCGGCGGCTGGCTGGTTCACCTGTGGGTGATGCTGGTCGGCGCGGTTCTGATCGCGTGGGTGGTCAGCTACCTGCTCTCCGCCAGCACGCTTGTTTACCTGCTGCTGCGTAAGGCCGAGGACGCGACCGACCTGACCGAGGTCTACATCGAGGAGCCGGCGGAAGAGCCGCCGGCCCAGCCGGCTGCGGCGGCTGCCACCGGTGAGGCGGCTGTGACGGCCCCGGCGCCTGCTGCGCCCGCGACGCCACCGGCGCCCGCTCCGACCGACACGCCGCCGTCCGGCGATGCGCCCAAGGTGTGATCGCGGCGCGACGTGAGTCGTACAAACCAAAAGCCCAGGGACAGCGGTCCCTGGGCTTTTTTGTTGTTCCGTGCGAACCGCGGCGAACGAACTACTTCGGTTTCGACCCGAGCATCACGCCGGTCGTCACGCCCGCGGGCAGCATTCGTGGCGGCCACTGGAGCACGACCAGCTTCCGCTCGCGGGCCACGCGGAAGAAACGCTGATTGTCGTTCAGGTCCGGCTGGCTGGAGTGGATGGCGGTTAGCCCGCCGGCCGACATCATCGACTCAAACACCTGGTCGGCCCGGCCGCAGAAGTGGATAGCCCCGCCGAACTCCGACAGCAGCCGCTGGTCGTAAGGCAGCACGAACCGGTCGTAATGCTCTGGTTTGAGCAGGATCGTCGTGTCGTTGCGGAGCACGATTTTGCCGCGGACGTAGAAGCTCCAATGCGTCGTCAGGCCATCGGCGGCGTCGGCGAAACCGACGCGGTCGCCCCACGCCAACATGAACCGGCGATACGTTTCTGTGACCACTTCCACCAGCCGATCCACCAGTTCCGGCTCGTCGTAACCGGCCATGAAAATGTCCGGCCCCATCAGCAGGTGGGCGACGTCGTAAGGCCCCTGGAGGTCGGGGTGGTAGATATCGATCGCGCGATCGAGCGGCGGGAACCCCTTGAGCACGTCGCGGTAATACGCGGCGGTCTCGAAGCATCGCCCGCCGAGGTCGTGCATCGGGTCCGCCGGCCCGCGGCCGATCAGCGCCCGGATCGCGTCGCGCCCGCCGGGCAGTTCGTGCGACCACGGCATCGAGTTGTCGGTGAGCTGCCACGGCCCGCCGAGGATCGACGGCAGGATGATGGTCCCGTAGTTGGCTCGGATATTCAGCGGCCGATAGTCCCGCGCCCGCACGGCATCGAACACGCCGCCGAGTTGCTGCATGAGCATCTTCTCGCGGTCGTTGAAGCCATCGTTGTATGGATAGTCCGGCCACTGCTCGTCGGGTCCGCGTGGCGGGATCGAGTTCAGGTACGGCAACTCATCGACCGGCGCGAAGTCATAGATTCGCTTCCAGGTCGCCCGGCAGCGGGCCTGCCAGTCGAGATCGACCATCGCGGCGAGCTTTTCAATCCAACGTTTGTGCAGATCGAGCATGGGGGTTCACATTCTCTCAAACGGTTCGAACAGCCGCTTGTATTCGCTCTGGCAGAAGCGGTCGGTCATACCGGCGATGTAGTCGGCGACGACCTGCTGGAGGCCGTCGGCCTTGACACGCTCGGCGAACGCCGGCGGCAACTGCCGCTGGTCGGCGACGAACTCGCGAAACAGCCGCTGGATGAACATCTTTGCCCGGCGGGCTGTGCGGACCACGCGGTGGTGCCCGTAGACGCGATCCCAGAGGAAATCCTCGACTTGCTTGACCAGTGGCGCCATGGCTGGGCTGAACGCGACGATCGGCGAGCCGGCCTTGCGAACGTCGTCGAGCGATGCAACCTTGCACGCCCGCAGGTTCTCAACCGTCTGGGTCAGCGCATCGGACACCATCGCGTCGATGAGCGCCTTGACCACGCGGATCTGCCGGTTCGGGGCGATCTCCGCCCCGAGTGTCGGGTTCTCCGCCACGATCTTCGCCCGCAGCTTCTGCCACAGGTCCAGCTTCTCGCACTGGCTCTCGGCGATCAGCCCGGCTGACAGTGCGTCATCCAGGTCGTGGCTGTTGTAGGCGATGGAGTCGGCCAAGTCGACGATCTGGCCTTCCAGCGGCGGCTGCTCGCCCAGCGGGAAGTCCGCGCTGATCGGCCGATCGTATCGCGTGCGGTGCTTGGCCAGGCACTCGCGGGTCTCATGGCTCAGGTTCAGCCCCGGCCAGTTGGGGTAGAGGTGTTCGAGCGAATCGACGATCCGCATGGTGTGGCGGTTGTGCTCGAACCCGCCGTAGCCGGTCAGCAGTTCGTCGAGGGCCTCTTCGCCGCTGTGGCCGAACGCGGTGTGGCCGACGTCGTGCGCGAGCGCGACAGCCTCAGCCAGGTCCTCGTTCAGCCGGAGCGCCCGGGCCATCGTCCGCGAGATCTGCGCGACTTCGAGCGTGTGCGTGAGGCGCGTGCGGTAGTGGTCGCCCTCATGGTTGACGAAGACCTGGGTCTTGTATTGCAGCCGGCGGAACGCGGTGGAGTGGATGATCCGGTCGCGGTCTCGCTGGTAAATGGAGCGGTAGGGGTGCTCCGGCTCTGGGAACTTGCGTCCCCGGCTGTCGGCCGAGCGGCAGGCGTACGGGGCGAGGATCTCGCGCTCGCGCTGCTCGAACTGCTGGCGGGAAAACAGACCAGATTGAATATCGCTTTCAGCCATGAAGAAGCCTCGGTGCAAGTCGTGCCAATATACGCCAGACGGGTTTCTGTTGAAAGACGGTTCTTGCCGATGGATACTGCATTGCATGAAGCTGCCGAACCTGGATCGGGCGATCGTGGCTCAGCGGAAGATCGTGGACTATCTGCTCTGTCCGACTCATCGCGTCGGCGGAAGCAAGGCACGGTGGTTCTTCCAGTTCGGATTTCGGGCTTCGGAATGGCAATCCCTGGAGGCGGCACTGCGCTGGCATGCCGCCATCCATGAGGTGGCGGAAATCGAATCGTCTCCCTTCGGGCTTCGCTATATAATTGATGGTTGGCTGGAGACTCCGGACGGCAGGCGCCCCGCCGTTCGCGCCGTTTGGTTCATAGACGCCGGTGAGAATGTGCCAAGATTCGTTACGGCTCACCCATTGCCAAGGAGCCGAGCATGATTGCGGAACTGGACGTCGTAGCCTTGACTGTGGACCTGCCCGAAGAGCATCTTCGTCGCGGAGACCTGGGTACGGTAGTTCTTGTCCACGGTGAGAACGGCTACGAAGTGGAATTCGTTACGCTGACCGGTGAAACGGTGGCGGTCGTTTCGCTGGCTTCCGATCAGGTTCGCCCCATTACCTCCGGCGACATCGCTAATGCCAGGCCTGTCGAGGCCGTTTGAGCGGCGCGTTGAGGCCAGTCGCACTATCCTTTCGGCAACCCCAGTTTCTTCCCCGTTTCTTTCAACTGCTCGTACGCCGCCGCGAGCGATTGCGGGATGACCCGCACGTCGTCGAGCACAGCCATGTAGTTCGTGTCGCCGCCCCAGCGGGGCACCACGTGGAAGTGCAGGTGGTCGGGCAGGCCCGCCCCGGCGCAGTGCCCGAAGTTCGCGCCGGTATTGAAGCCTTGGGCGTTGAATGCCGCGGCGAGCGTAAGCTGCGCGTCGCGGGCCAGGGCGAGCAGTTCGTGCAACTCCGCATCGTTGAGCCCGTGCAACTGCCCGACGTGCCGGGCCGGGGCGATCAGCAGGTGGCCGTTGGTGTACGGGAACCGGTTCAGCACCACCAGGCTGCGCTCGGTCCGCCAGAGGACGAGGTTCTTCTCGTCGCTTGCCGGATCAGCCCAGTAATCGCACAGGAAGCAGCCGTTGCGGTGCGTGTCAAGCTCGCGGATGTAGTCCAGCCGCCACGGGGCCCAGAGGTTCTTGTTGGGTTCGCTCATTCAACGTATTGTGGGCGGATACGTGGCGTTTTGCAAGCCGCCGATGGCGGTGGGAGTGACGTGATGTTCAACCGGATGTGCGCGGCGACGATTCTGGCGGCCGTTCTGGCGACCCTGGCGATCGCGCAGGAAATCCCCGACAAGCCGGCGATTCCGCAGCGCGACACTCTGGACGTCTGGCCCGGCTATCTCGTCATTCCGTGGAGTTTCAACACCCCCCCACTCAATGACGCGACGGCCAAGGCCTACCGCGAGCAGGGCATCAACGGCATCCACGTCGACAAGCTCATCTCGCCGGCGGAGGGGGAGTGGATCGACAAGCACAAGTTCCGGTTCTACGTCGACCACGCCGCCGGTAAGGGCACGCTCTACCTGCGCGAGCGCAAGCAACTCGTGGGCCGCCACCCGGCCACGCAGTTCGACGCCGGCGACGGCTTCGTTCGCCGGCCGAAGTGTCTGCGCGATCCGAAGGTGCTGGCGGAGGTCGAGGCCCTGGTTCGCGCGAACGTGACAGCCGCGGCCAAGCACGGCGTGGCCTGCTACGCGCTCGACGACGAGATTTCGATCGGCAACTTCCTGAGCGCCGTCGAAGCCTGCTGGTGCCCGTCGTGCCAGCCGGCCTTTCGCAGATTCGCGCTCGCGCTCTACGGCGGCTCGCTGGAGAAGCTGAACGCCGAGTGGGGCACGCACTTCAAGTCGGCCGACGAGATTTCACCTGTCACCGCGGCCGACCCGATCAGGCAGGCGACGACGCTCACCGTCGACAAGTGGAACTTCGCCCGATGGGCTGACTTCCACCAGTTCGGGGACCAGACGCTGTCCGACGTGCTGGTCCGCCTGGCGAAGGTGGCCAACGAGATCGATCCCAAGGTCCCCGTGGGTTTCGAGGGCGGCCAGCAGCCATGCGCGTTCGGCGGCTACGACTGGTCGCGGCTGTCGCGGGCGGTGCAGTGGGTGGAGGCCTACGACTACGGCAACAACAACGAGATTGTTCGGTCGCTGGCCCCGCAGGTGGTTCGGATGAAAACGTTCTTCAGCACCCAGGACAAGATTAAAGACAGCCACCGGCTTTGGTATCACTTCGTCCACGGCGACCGCGGGGTCATTCTCTGGCCGGCTTGGGGGAAAGAGGGCTCGTGGTGGAACGAGAAGGCGGAGATTCGCAAAGAACTGGCTTATCTCCCGGCGATCTTTCGCGAGTTAACGGGCGAACGGATGGCCAAACTGCTCGCGGGCGCCGAGTTCGTCGATGACGGCATCGCGGTGTATTACAGCCAGCCGTCGATGCGTGCGACGTGGATCATGGATGCGACGGTGCATGGCGACTCCTGGCCCGGCCGCAGCGGTGGGGTCGAGAGCGCCAGCAGCACGACGCTTCTCGGCCGATACGCTTGGGTGGCGATGCTGGAGAACTTGGCCCTGCGTAACTCTTCACCCGTCTGCAAGAAATCCCAAATACTATCTGGCTAATACTTGCGCCAGGCCCTCCGTTGTGGTACACAATGGGCCATGACGAATCGCTCGTCCAATCCATCGGTGCTTGATGCGTT
>JAQTVL010000318.1 GCA_028706835.1 Phycisphaerae bacterium
GCCGTCCATGCCGGCAACGCCGGTAGACACGGTCAACTTGAGCGGGCCGGTCGGCAACTCGACCGGACGCGAGTCGATGAGGGCACGGATTCGCTCGGCCACCACGGCCGCGGCAGGCAGCTTCGTTTGCGGCAGAACGACGCAGAACTCTTCGCCGCCATAGCGGCCTACGAGATCGGACGGGCGAACAGCGGAGATGATGAGTCTGGCCAAGTGAGCGAGGGCCTGATCGCCGGCGGCGTGGCCGAAGGTGTCGTTGACGTTCTTGAAGTGGTCGGCGTCGATGAAAATGACGCTCAGAGGCTGGTTGGCTTTGACGGCTTGGCGGAACTCTGCTTCAAGGCACTCGTCAAGCTTTCGGCGGGTGGCGGCGCCGGTGAGTGCGTCGGTCTCAGCCGCGGCACGCATCTCGCGAACCCGCATCTGCGATTGTAACGTGAGATATTGCAGGGCATCGTTGGCCTCGGCCATGATGTCGTCGTAGGACCGCTGCTGGCCAATGTTGATGTCGAACAAATCGGCCATCTCGTGCGTGGTGGTGCCGATCTCCTTCAACAGCGTGTCGCAAGCGTCGGGGCCCATCTCGAACACGGCGGCTGCGTATCGCCGCACGCGGCCAACCTGCCGAGGGCCGTCGCAACCCATGAAGACTTCCGTGCATAGCCCCGCAAGCCTTACCAGGTTGCAGGCCCACGTCAGCCTGGGGTCGGCCAGTCGTGGCCGATGGTGGCAACGAATCACTTCGCGGATGATCGGCGGCAGGTTCCACTGCTCTGCAAGCATTACGCCGGCTTCGCAGTGCGTTACACCCAGTTCAGCCAGCTCTCGCCGAATCAGCCGGCGGCCCCAGTCCGGCGAATCCGCCAGCATCGCGTCATATTGGGCGGGCACCACCTGCTTGAGCACCTGCACGCCGATGTCCTCCAGCAGCGCCGCCAGGAACAGTTCCTCTCGCTCCAGCACGTTCATCCGCTGGCTGAGCAGCCGGCAGCCCGCCGCCCCATAGATCGACCGTTGCCAGTACGCCAACTGCGTTTGGCTGTGCAGGCTCGTATCGTACAGGCTGTTCACCAGCGAGAACCCGAGCACAAGCGTCTTGACCGACTCGGTCCCCAGGATGACCAGCGCGTTCGAGATCGTGCTCACGCTCTTGGTCAGCCCGTAGAACGGGGAATTGACCGTCTTGAGCACCTTGGTCGACAGGGCGGGGTCCTTGCTAATCAGTTCCGCGATCTCGCGCAGGTCGACATCCTCGCTCTGCGCCAGCCCGAGCACTTTCATTGCAACCACCGGCAGGCTGGGCAGGGAACTGCATCGGTGAATCTTATTGATAATGAAGTCGCGTGTGATCACAACCACCTCGTTTGCACCATGAACACAACAAAGCCTGACCCCAGCCGACGCCGCCCGGGCCCGTCACTGACCCCGGGGCCACGCGGAACGTGCAGGCCGGAATGATACAAGTTATCGACTCGTCGCGAGGCGGACTTTATCGCCGTTCCTCTTGAGCTTTCCGCGACGTCCATCCGATAACAACCCCCGGCGTTTCTTCGCGACTGTTGGCACGCCGACGCAATCAACGGTAGGATAAGGGTTTGGCGAGTCAACTAGCGAAGAGCAGGCTTGTTGTCCGAGGATTGCTGATGAAGAAGTCGTTGTTCGCCCTGTACGCCGCAGCCGCGCTGCTGGCCCCGCTCGGTTGCCATCGCCTGCCGCCCGAGCCCGCGCCCAGCCCGCAGCTCGTGCTCTGGGACCGGTCGTGGAGCTACCTGGGCAATCCGGGGCAGGAAATCCTCACCCCGCACTACCACATCTACACGACCCACACCGACGCGGTCTTCCTCGCCCGCCTGCCGCAGTTCCTCGAAAACGCCTTCACCCACTACCAGCAGTTCATCCGCCCGACCAAGAAGCCGGACGGCCCGATGGACGTCTACCTTTTCGGCCAGCGCGACCAGTGGGACCGGTTCACCGCCGAGTCCACCGGGCCCGCCGCCTCGATCTATCGCAAGATCCAGGAAGGCGGCTACGTCGACAACGGCCGGGCCGTCTTCTACGACATCCATCGGCTCAAGACCTTCGCCGTCACCGGGCACGAGGGCTTCCACCAGTACATCTGGCACTACACCAGGCACCGCCCGCCGGCGTGGATCGACGAGGGCATCGCCTGCTACTTCGAGACGTTCTACTGGGACGGCGACGCGCTGACCTTCGAGCCGAGGCGGAACATGCTTCGGCTGTCCGCCCTGCGCTACGGGCTGACCGACAAGACGCTGCTGGACGTCCACGAGTTGCTGTCGACGCACCCGGGCAACGTCATCGGCAGTTCGCCGGGCAAGGTCGCCAGCTACTACTCGCAACTGTGGGCGCTGATCCTCTTCCTCCAGGACGACCCCGCCTACAAGTCCCGGTTCGCCAAACTGTTGTCCGACGTCGGCTCGCAGAAAATGGTTGAGTTGGCCGCCGCATCCGGCTACAACGGTCAGGGAAGCGACTTCGGGCCGGCCGTCTTTCGGGCGTACATCACCGCCGATCTGCCGGCCTTCAAGACTCAGTTCCAGGCGTATTGCGTCAAGTTGGCGGGGTTCTGAGCGTGTGAACACGCAAATGACGAATGACGAATTCCCGAATGACGAATGAATGTCCAATGACGAATGACGAGTGCATGGGCAACTGACACCCTTGCTCATTCGGCATTCGCTCATTCGTCATTCAATCGTCATTCGACATTCGTCATTCGACATTGGGTGGAGCCAGACCGATTCGAGTCCAAAGATCTCATGCGGATTTGCCAAATCATCACGCGAATGATCGTCGGCGGGGCGCAGGAGAATACCCTGCTCACCTGCGAGTACCTCCACCGCCGAGGCCATGAAGTCGTCCTGCTCACCGGCCCCGCCATCGGCGCCGAAGGCTCCATGCTCGACCGGGCGATGGCCGGCGGCTACCGCGTCGAGATCATCGAGTCGATGCGACGGTCCATCAGCCCGCTGAAAGACCTGATCAGCTTCCGCAGGCTCTACCGCCTGCTACGCGAACTCCAGCCGGACATCGTTCACACGCACTCGTCCAAAGCCGGCGTGCTCGGCCGGCTGGCGGCCCGCGACGCCGGCTGCCCGCACATTGTCCATACGATCCACGGGCTGCCGTTCAACCGGCTCCAGTCGCCGCGGGTCAACGCCCTCTACATTCGACTCGAGCACCACGCCGCCCAGTTCACCGATCGGCTGGTCTCCGTCGCCGACGCGATGACCGAGCAGGCAGTCGCCGCCGGCGTCGCCCCGCGCCGCCTGTTCGAGACCATCTATTCGGGCATGGCCACCGAGCCGTATTTGCACGCGGAGCAGCATCGCGCCGAGATGCGGGCCAAGCTCAAACTCGAAGACGGCGATGTGGTCGTCGGCACCATCGCCCGCCTCTCGCCGGGCAAGGGCCACGATTCGCTCATCAACGCAATGCAGCCGCTGCGCGACGCCCCGCCGGGCCTCAAGTTCCTCTGGGTCGGTGACGGCCCGCTCCGCCCCGCCCTCGAAGACCGCCTCACCCGCCTGGGACTGGCCAACCGCGTCATACTGGTCGGCCTGGTGCCCTCGGACCAGATCCCGCTCTACCTGTCCGCCATGGATGTCGTGCTGCACCCGAGCTACTGGGAGGGGTTGTCGCGGGCGTTGCCCCAGGCGCTGCTCGCCGGCCTGCCCGTCATCAGCTACGACATCGACGGCGCCCGCGAAGTCGTCCGCCACGGCGAGAACGGATTCCTGCTCCGCACCGGCGACGCCGAGCAACTGACCTGGGCGATCGAGACGATGTTCTCCAGCCCCGCGATGCGTCAGAAGATGGGCAACCGCCACCGCACGCAGTGGGCCGAGCAGTTCGACGCCGAGCGCATGGGCAGCCAGTTGGAGCGTCTCTACCGCGAAGTAGTGCGAGGCAAGTTCCGCCGCCCCGCCGCCACCGACCCGTCAGCAATGGCTTGACTTCCTTGATGGTCATGTTATAGTGACCATAGTCAGGAGGATATGACTATGATCATTCCGGCAGGCAAATTCAAGGCGAAGTGCCTCAAACTGATGGACGAAGTCAACCAGACCCGGGAAGAAGTCGTCATTACCAAACGCGGCAAACCCATCGCGAAACTTGTGCCAACAGAAAGACTCGGCGTAAAGAAACACAAGTTCGTCGGGTCCATGGCTGGGACGGTCCGAATTCTCGGAGACATCGTCGGCCCGACGGGGGAGACATGGGATGCTGAACGTTGACCCTCCAGATATTCTGCTTCTTGACACGCACGCATGGCTCTGGTTCGCGGAAGACGCTCCCGAGATCCGACGTTCTCCTGCCGTCACGATCGTGAATGCGGCTGCGGATAAGCAACGCTTGCGCGTGAGCGCAATCTCGGTGTGGGAACTGGCGATGAAGGAATCAAAGGGACGGGTGCAACTGACCGGTGGAGCCACCGCCTGGGTTCACGGAGCACTGTCGGATAACAGAATCGCCCTGGTTCCCTTGAGCCCTGAAATCGCCGTGCATAGCACCCGGTTGCCCGGTCAGGAGCTTATTCACGGCGACCCGGCTGATCGCATCATCGCAGCGACAGCGCGCGTGCTAAACGCCACGCTGCTTACTCGCGACGGCGGTTTGCTGGACTACGCGAAGCATGGGTACATTCGGGCAATCAGCATCTAAAGACTCTTGGCAGCAACCCCTGAGGGCATTACAGAGGCCCTCGCATTTGCTTGATAAGTCGCTTCCATCCTGCGACACTTTAGGGGGAGGAAATCATGAATATCTCAGTAATGGCTGGCGCTAGGTCTCATCGCAGGTTGCCTCTCCCTCGTCGGGGGCATGCTGGTCTACTGGCCTTGGTGGTCGTGCTGCTCGCGGCGGGTTGCGGCAACTCCGCCATGTGGCCCCTGAGCAACAATGTTGCCCGGATCGGTCAGTACTCCCGCACGTATCGGGTAGCTTCGGCGTCCATGCCGGATGACGGTTCGATTATCATCACCTGCAAGTCCTTCTCGGAATTCAGGGGCGACCAACACGACAAATGCTCTGCTCGTTGCGATAAGACTCGCTTCGTGCGGTTCTCAGCCGAGGTACTCGCGCGAGCCGTGCGCGACGTCCAGGGCATCCGAGAGAAAGACCCTGGCCATGCATGGATGCACACTTGGTATGACGGCGAGGTCATCCTGCACTTCCGGAGTGCGAGCGAGATATATCCAGCCGATCCCAAGGCCCCCACCGCCACACTGGACTCGCTCCCGCAGCCGTGCCGCAATCTCACGCCATTGGAATTGCTGCCGTTGACTTACGACCGGCATGGTGACCTTCACGACGAGGCGACATACCATGACCGCGTGGGCCGCGCAAAGTACCGCCTGTTCTACAAACGCGGCGACGTGGTCTGCTGGCTGCTGCTGGATGAGTCTCTGAAACAGGGGCCGCTGGACGAACCGGGCAGTGGTTTAGCGCGGGCACTCCTGATCGGTCCCGCAGTGATCGGTGATGCTGTGATGATGCCTGTAACGGGAGCGAACGTCGGATCGGCCTCTGGCCCATGATCCGCGTTCGTGACTCAACGCCGACTCAATCGCGATTG
>JAQTVL010000319.1 GCA_028706835.1 Phycisphaerae bacterium
CCTGGCGGGCGCCGTAGGCGGTGAACAGCGCGTCCTCGATCTGGGCCGGCGTGACGCCGTGGGCCGTCGCCTGGTCGCGGTCGAGCTCGAGCGTGACCTCCTGGTTCTTCAACTGCATGTCGCTGCTGACGTCGACGATGCGGGGCATCTTGCGCATGTTCCGCTCCAGCTCGTCGGCGTCCCGATAGAGCTGCTCGGTGTCGTAGGCCTGGAGTGTCAGCATGTACTGGCTGGTGCTCCGCCGGCCGGTCACGTTGATGGCCGGCGGGTTGGAGACGTTCGCCCGCACGCCCGGCGTGGTGTTCAACTTCGGGCGCAACTGGTTGATAATCTGGTCGGCGGTGTCCGTCCGTTCGCTGCGAGGCCTGAGGACCACGCTCATGCCGCCGGTGTTGGCGGACCCGCCGGCTGGGCCCGAGCCGCACCGGTTCATGAAGTACTTGACGTTCGGGTTGTCCGCGATGATGGCGCCGAGCTTCGCCTGGTACTCGCTCATGGCGTCGAAGCTGGTGTCCTGGCCGGCCTCGGTTCGGATTTCGAGCAGGTCGCGGTCCTCCGACGGGAACAGGTCCTGCGGCAGTTTGCCGAACAGCCAGACCGTCGCCCACAGCACACCGGCCGAGAAGATCATCGCGATCCGCCGGTGCTTGAGCACCTTCAGCAGCATCCAGCTATAGATGGCCAGCATGAGGTTGAAGCACCACTCGCTGATCCGATAGATCACGCCGTGGTGGACCTCGTGCGGGTTCTTCAGGAACCGGCTGGACAGCATCGGCGTCAGTGTCAGCGACACGAAGCCGGAGACCAGCACGGCAGCGCCGATGGTGACCGAGAACTCGCGAAGCAGCCGGCCCATGATCCCGCCGAGGAACAGCACCGGGATGAACACGGCGGCCAGCGAGATGGTCATCGAAACGATGGTGAAGCCGACCTCCCTGGAGCCCTCCAGCGCCGCCTGGAGCCGGGGCTTGCCCATCTCCATATGCCGGACGATGTTCTCCAGCATCACGATCGCGTCGTCGACGACGAACCCGACCGACAGCGTCAGCGCCATCAGCGACAGGTTATCCAGGCTGTAATTCAGGGCGTACATTACGATGAACGTGCCGATGACCGACATCGGCAGCACCAGGCTGGGGATGATCGTCGCCGACACGTTCCGCAGGAACAGGAAGATCACCATCACCACCAGCCCGAGCGTGAGCAGCAGCGTGAACTGCACGTCGTGGGCCGATTCGCGGATCGGCCCGCTGCTGTCGCGCATGATCTCCAGCGACACCGACGCGGGCAGCTTGTCGCGGAAATCGGGCAGCAGCGCCTTCACGGCGTCGGCCACGTCGACGGTGTTCGTGCCGGGCTGCCGCTGGATGGCCAGGATGATCGCCCGCTCGCTGAGGCCCCTGCGGACGAACCACGCAGCCGTCTTGTCGTTCTCCACGCTCTCGCTGACCCGCCCGAGCTCCTCCAGCCGGGTCGGCCTGCCGTTGCGGTAGACGACCACCAGCGGCTCGTACTCGCTCGCCTGGAGCAACTGGCCGGTCGCCTGGATCGTGTAGGCGCGGTATTTGCCGGACAGCGTGCCGAGCGGCTTGTTCACGTTCTGCTGGTCGATCGCATTGGGCACCTCGTCGATGCCGATGCCGCGATACGCGAGCTGGTACGGGTCCAGCTCCGCGCGAACCGCCCGCTTCTGCGAGCCGTAGACCTGCACCTGGGCCACCCCGTCCACCATCGAGATCCGCTGGGCCATCAGCGTCTGGCCGTACTCGTCCAGCTCGTACATCGGGCGGTCCGGGCTGGTGAGCACGAGGAAGAGGATCGGCTGGTCGGCCGGGTTCACCTTGCGGTACGACGGCGGGGTGGTCATGTCGGTCGGCAGGCGCCGCAGGGCCCACGAGATGGCGGCATTGACGTCCTGGGCGGCGTCGTCGATGTTACGCTCAAGCACGAAATCCAGCGTGATCGAGGTCGAGCCCTGCGAGTTGCTCGAACTCATCGAGTCGATCCCCGCGATCGTCGACAGCTCTTTTTCCAGCGGCGTGGCGACGGCGGTGGCCATCGTGTCGGCGCTGGCGCCCCCGAGGTTTGCGTTCACCTGGATCGTCGGGCGGTCCACGTTCGGCAGGTCGCTGACGGCCAGCGAACGATACGCCACCACCCCGAACAGCAGCAGGCTGATCATCGACAGCAGCGTCATCACCGGGCGCTGAATGAACGGAGTGGAGAGGTTCACGGCCGACCTCCCTCGCGCTTGCCCGGCCGGGTCGCCGGCCTCGGCGTGTCGTCGACCGGCGGCGCCGCGCTCTGCGTGGTCGCTTTCCGGTCGCCGCGGATCTGCACCGTGCTGCCGTCGGTCAACTGGAACTGCCCCTGCGTGACGACGGTGGCGCCGCGCGTCAGCCCGTCCGTGATCACCGCCCAATCCTCATCCGTCACCGGGTCGTGATACGTGCGATTGAGGGTAACGAACTGCCGCTTTGCCTTCGGGCCGTCGACCACGACGAACACGTACTTGGTCGCCTTGCCGGACACGGCGTCCCGGCCGGTCTGCACCGCGCGAACCGGCGCGACCATCGCGTTCTCGTCCACCGACAGCCGGAGCACGATGTGGACGAAGAGCCCGGGCCAAAGCTGCTGTGACTCGTTGGCGAACACCGCCCCGAGCCGGATCGTCCCGCTGCCTTTGTCGACGGTGTTGTCGATGAAGGTCAGCCGGCCGATCTCCGCCGTCCCGCAATCCGGAATCTCCGCCCTCAGTTCGAGCGGCCCGAGGCCCATCTGGCGCCGCACCGCGGGCAGGTCCTGCTGCGGGACCGAGAAGAACACCTCGATCGGCTGAATCTGGTTGATCACCGCGAGCGTCTGGTCGTTGGCCCGGACCAGGTTGCCCTGGTGGACCAGGATATCGCCGATGCGCCCGCGGATCGGCGAGCGGATCGTGCAGCGGTCGAGCTGAAGCTGCGCGCCTTCGATGGTGGCGCGGTCGGCCTGCGTGGTCGCCGCAAGGGCCTTTGCGGTCGCCTCGACTTTCTCGAGGGCCTCCGACGAGGAGATGCCCTTGTCGGCCAGCGCCTTCTCGCGGCGGTAATCGGCCTGGGCGTTCTCCACGAGCACCATGTTGCGGGCCAGCGCCGCCTGCGCCTGGCGGAGGGCGATCACGAAAGACTCCGGTTGGATGCGGAACAGCACGTCGCCGGCGTTCACCTGCTGGCCCTTTTCGACGCGCACTTCGCTGAGGATGTCGCTGACCTGGGCGCGAATGGCGACGGTTCGGCTGGTCTCAGCCGTGCCGAACGTGCGAATCTCCAGCGGAATGGCCCGCGTCTGGACGGTGGCCACGGTGATGGGAACCGCCCGCGGGCCGCCCGCGCCGGGGCCGCCCTTCTTCGCGTCAGCCTCCGATTTCCTGGGGCAGCCCGGCAGCGCCAGCAGCGTCGCCGTCAATGCCAACCACAACACTCGTCTGCTCATGGTCATGCCAGCCTCGCTCTCGTCACGGATTTGCGAACCCGACTGCCCGCAGGCGCGCCGCTCGCCGCGCCCCGCAGGAAGAAATCCACCAGCAACTCCAGCTTCCGCCATGACTCAGCGGCGTCGGCCAGGTCGCGGGCCCGAGTCCGCAGCAGCCCGAGCAGGAACGTCGCCTGGATGTCCGCGGGAATGTCCTTGCGAACCGCGCCTTCGGCCACGCCGTCGCGGAGGACCTTCGCCACGGCCGCGACCAGTTTCTTTCGCCGCTGCACCCATCGCTCGCGCAGGTCCCCGTCGCACCACCGCATCCGGTCCTCTTCCGACTGCATCATCCCGAACAACTGCCGCCGGCGCACGAAGAACTCGCTGATCCGCCGGCAGTTCTCCAGCAGCCGCGCGCTGAACGAGCCGCCCCGCGGCGGCCGCTCGGTCAGCAAGTCGCACAACTCGTCGAACCCGTGGGTGGCGATCTGGAAGAACAGGTCGTCCTTGTCCCGGAAGTAGCGGTAAACCGTCCCCTTGCCCACGCCGGCCTCGTCGACCACGTGGTCCAGCGTGATCTCGTGAAACCGCCGGCTGGTGAACAGCTTCTCCGCCGCCCGCATGATGTCCGCCCGGCGATCCCGTTTAGCCATGGCACGCTCCGGTTAGCGCAAAACGAAACTGACTGGTCAGTTCCATTTAACCCGGAAACGTGGGAATTGGCAAGAGGGGGACTTGCGAAAGGCGCATGATCGTCTTTGCATGCACCATGCACGTGGGCCTTTTGTTTAGCCGCACGACCGAAGGTCGGCGTGCGGGCCTACGCCGACCTTCGGTCGTGCGGCTAGACGATGCTCGCCGCTCGCCATGGCACTTGTGCGCCCGTTCGTCCATTGCGACCGTGCGGATCCTGCCGCGCTACCGCCCCATCGGCTCGTCCCACGCCTCGAACACCGCCGCGACGTTCTCCGCCGGGTCGCGGATGCCCCATTCGCACTGCGCGATCACGCCGCCCCGGCCGTCGTCCAGCGCCCGGCGGACGCGATGCACCGCGGCCTTCACCTCGGCCACCGTGCCGAACGGCAGCAGCCGCTGGCGGTCGATCTCGCCCCAGAACGTGATCTTCCCGCGGTACTTCGCGGCCAGGCCCTCGATGTCCATGCAGAACAACTGGCTGTTCACCGCGTCGACGCCGATCTCGATCAGGTCGGGGTAGATGGCGGCGATGTGCCCGTCGGAGTGGAAGAAGACGAACTTGCCCGCGCGGCGCAGGATGCGGCAATACTCGGCGTAGAGCGGCTTGAACAGCTCGCGCCACATGGCCGGGGAGATCAGCAGCGCGGTCTGCGAGCCCCAGTCGTCCATGAACGACACCGCGTCGACCGCGGTCTTCGCCCACATCTCCATCTCGCGGACGAAGAACTCGTGCAGTTGCCCCAGCAGCCGGAGCACGCCCGGCGTGCCGTAGGCGAGGTCGACCAGCAACTGTTCCGTGCCGCGGAGGAATTGCAGCCGCTCAAAGGGCCGGGCCTGGGCGCCGGGCAGGATGAATGTGTCGCTCTTGGCACAGGATTCGTCGACCCGGGACAAGTCCGCGCCGTCGAGCAGTTCCCACGGCAGGCGATAGGAGGCCATCGCCGCGTCGTCGGCCAGGATCGCGTGCTTGACCTCGCCGGCGACGCCCGGCTCGCCGGTGGTCCACACCACGCCCCACTCGTCGACATACTCGCCGACGCTCAGGCAATCGCCGCGCGATCGGCCGGACTTGCCCAGCGTGTACTGCGGACCGCCGACATCGCCGGGGAATCGCGTGGCTAAAGCGTGCAACTCCTCGCGGCGGGAATGCCCGACGCCCGGCAAGGCCCACAAGTTCCGCGGCGCCCGATCCGGGGTCTGGAACCGCAGTGCCCGCGTCACACGTTCGCGACTGGTCATGGTTGACGGTCTCCTGTGAGGACGCCGCATTATACCGGCGAGGCGGACCCTGCCGCAACGAGCGCCGTCTCGTAGGGTGCATAACCGTTCATGCAGCCGGTCGGAGGCGGTTTCGGCCGGCGGCTCGGCCTCGGGGTCGTCGGGCGTGAAAATCTTCAGCCCGGCCGTCTTCGCTGAGGTAGGCGGCGCGGACCTGCAAG
>JAQTVL010000320.1 GCA_028706835.1 Phycisphaerae bacterium
CTTCAAAACCCTTACCGCCTACGTCTCGGTATCGGGCAGCGTTCGGCGGGCCGCAACCAAAACGCTGGTGGGCAGCGCGGCCATCGCGGGCACGATCCGCCGGGCCATCGCCAAGACCTTGGTGGGCAGCGCGGCCATCGCGGGCACGATCCGCCGGGCCATCGCCAAGACCTTGGTGGGCCAAGTGAGCGTAAGGGCGGCGGTGAAGCGGCAGACGATCTATGCGGGGACGGATGATGGGTTTATGCGCAAGTCCGCCACAACCTGGAGCGGTGCCCGCGATGCCGCCGTTGCGGACTTGCGTTCGTACTTAACCGACACTTTTCGATGCGGCACTGGTTGGGACGGCAGCGAATACCACATTGACCGGGCGACGCTCCCCTTTGACGCGTCGGCCATTCCCGCCGGAAGCACCGTTCTGGCCGCGATGCTCAACTGCAGGAGCAGTTTTACACAGGAGCTTCCCACCGTCCACGTGGTTTCCTATTCCGGCGCCGTGCCGAATACCGTCAACGACTTCGCATCGTTGGGCGGCACATCTTTGGGTTCCGCGCCTTTTGGAGTGGGCTGGAACCAGATCGCGCTGAGCGCGGCGGGTCTTGCGCAAATCGTGCCCGGGGGGACGACGACACTCGGGCTTCGCGCGGGCGAGGATCTTGACGACAGCCCGCCGGATGCTTGGGTGCAAACGTTCATTTACGCTGCTAACTCGAAGTATGCTCCCTATCTCACAGTCACCTACGCCGGGCCGCTCGGAAAGGCGGTTACCAAGACTCTGGCCGCGGAGGTCCGCGCCACCGGAGCAATCAGCAGAGCCACTAACCGTTTGAAGACTCTGGTGGCCTACGTCGCGGTCAGCGGCTCGATGACCCGCCACATGATCTACCAAAAAGCGCTCACCGCCTACGTCGCGGTCAGCGGCAGCCTGTCGCGGGGCGTCAGCAAGGCCCTTAGCGCGACCGCCGAGGGGGCGGGCACGATCCGCAGGGCCATCGCCAAGACCTTGCCCGGATCGGCTACCGCAAGCGGCAGCATCCGGCGCAACACGGGGAAGGCGCTCCGCGCCCAGGTGGGCGTTGCGGCCCTGATCCGGCGGGCGGTGGCCAAAATCCTCACCGCTCGCGTGGCGGCGTCCGCGACGATGATCCGGTTTTACTGGATCGCCGCGCCCGCGCCAACCACCGCATGGAGCGACGTTACCGCTCCGGGGCCGCCCGCCTGGGCGGCGGCGGAACCCCCGGAGACGGTCTGGACGCCGAAGGACAAACCCTCCACCACCTGGACCCGCAAGGCCAAACCCGCAACCACTTGGACCCGGAAGGGGTGATCGGTCATGCCAAAAGCGCCGTTGCTGGTTCGCACAGGCTTCACGCAGGGCGTCAAGGCCAGCCTGGACCCCTCGGTCGTGCCGCCGAACGCCCTGTGGGAGGCGCGCAACGTCCGCGCCGACGAGTCCGGGGTGCTGCGCATCCGCCGGGGGTCGGAGGATGCGGGAACCGCGCTCGGGACGGGGATCGTGGATGGCGCGGCGAGCGCCTTTGACGGCATTGTGCTCGCCTGGAATAAGACCTTGTATTTCCTGGACACCGACGCGGAAACGTACACCGAGATTGACGGCTCGGCTAGCGCCCTGGCCGCCGATAGCCCGCTGACCTTCATCCGCTGGACAGCCGGGGGCGCCGAGGTGCTGTACGTCTTCGGCGGGACCGGGATTTGGGAGACGGACGGTTCCGAAGCGGCCCTGGTCACGCCCCACGCCCCGGACCTGGGAGAGGCCAGCAACCTGATCCGCGACGGGGAAGGGGCCCACGAGACCGACAGCGGCCCGGCGCGGTGCGCGCTGGCGGTCCTGCGGGCCGGGCTGAGCCAGCGGATCGCGGCGGCGGGGGATCCCGACAGCCCGAACACGGTCTACCTGTCCGCACCGCTGGACGCTTCCTACTGGCCGTCGGACCAGACAATCCAACTGCCCGACGACGGCAGCCGGATTACCGCCCTGGCCAACTGGTACGGCGCGCTGATTATTTTCCGGGACACCGACGTGTGGGCCTTCTTCGGCGCCGACGCGACCGAGGAAGGGGCGAGCCTGGTCCTCCAGACTCCCGCCGCGGGCTGCCTGGCCGCCCGGACCCTGGCTTCAGTCCCGGGACTCGGCCTGGTCTTCCTGGGCAACGACAATGTGTACGCCTTGCAGGGCGTCACCGGGGTAGAGAACCAGGCTACCGTCGTGCCCCTGGGAGACGACATCCTCCGCTTCCTCCGCCACCTGCTTGCGACCAGCCCGGACAACGCGAACGCAATCTACTGGGACCGCGAGTACCGGCTGTGCTTCCCGGAAACGACGCGCCCGGAAAAGATCTTCCGGCTGAGCCTGCTCCACGCTCTCGGCGCGTCCGGCGGACCCCGCTGGTACGCGGACACGGCGCCTGCGACGGCACAGTTCGTCCCCCACGCCGGGAGCCTTTATGCGGCCTCCAGTGGCCTGATGATCAAGTTTACCGATTCGCTTTACGATTCCGGGATCGCCATTCCGTACTACGTCGCGTTCCGGCGCGAGTCCTTGCAGCCCGGTCCGGCGCGGCTCAAGAAACTCTACCTCTACGTGATGGGCGTCGGCACGGCCGCCTCCGGGGAAGCGGAGTGGTTCAGCGGCCTCTTTGACGGGCTGCTGTTCGATGAGAGCGAGTCCGAGGACGTGCTCGACATCGGCGGCACCGAGCAGGACTTCACGGTTTCGCTGTTCCTTGATGCCGATCAGCTGGAACTGGCCAGCAAGACCTTGGCCGTTGAGCGCATGGACAGTCCCGATCCATTGTCGGTGGAACCCGTGCGCGTTTATGAACTCCATTTCGTCCCCAGCAAGAGAGCCAACTTCGTCCAGGTGCGCGTCAACGCGGAAACCGCCGGACAGGACATTGCCGTGCTCGGCTATGCCTTCGGCTATTCCGCCAGGGTCAATCAGCGTGGCCGCCGGGACGGCTGGGAATAGGGGGTGAGGCAGATGCCACGCTTACAGGCCGCGAACCGCGCAACGACGACGCTCAACGGTGACATCACCGACATTGCCGCGTCGTTGACCTTGACCAACTCGGCGCTGTTCCCGGCTGCTCCTTTCCGGCTCACGATTGACAATGAGATCATCGAGGTCGGCGCGATCAACACGACCACCCACGTCTGCTCCAGCCTGCTTCGTGGACAGGAGGGCACCGACGCCGCCGCCCACCTGAGCGGCGCGGCCGTCAGGGTCCGGCTGACCGCCGGGATGTACGACGAATTGGCCACCGATGCCGACCTGACGAGCCATGAGGACGCCGAGGATGAAGGGGTGCACGGCTCCACGGTGACCGCCACGGCGGACAAGCTTGCCCACCGGGACGAGGAAGGCAGAAGCCAGTTTGCGACGCCCGTCGAGAACGACGATGCCGCGAACAAGGAATACGTGGATGACCAGATCGCCACCTGCGAACCCGCGATTGCGGCGGGCACGGCGGCCCAATA
Source organism: Phycisphaerae bacterium (assembly GCA_028706835.1). Lineage (GTDB taxonomy): Bacteria > Planctomycetota > Phycisphaerae > JAJVII01 > JAJVII01 > STB-87. Next base: position 3,499 of record JAQTVL010000320.1, read on the forward strand.
CCTGACCGGCGAGAAAGCTTGGGCAACGTTCCTCGGGGAGACTTCCGCCACCGCCTACCGGGGCGACCGGGGGAAAGCGGCTTACGACTATAGCCAGGTCGGACACGTGCCTCTGACGCGGACCATCTCCACGACGGCTCCCCTGAGCGGCGGCGGGGCGCTGTCCGGCAACCTTACCCTAACCCACCTGAACACGACGGGGTATAAGCACGTCCCCTCCGGCGGCTCCGCAGGGCAGTTCTTGAAGTACAGCGCCGAAGGCACCGCCGCCTGGGCCGCGCACGGGCTGGCCGCGAGCGACGTGGGCGCGGTCCCGACCAGCCGGACCATCTCCACGACGGCTCCCCTGAGCGGCGGCGGGGCGCTGTCCGGCAACTTGACGCTCACCCACTCCGACGGGGCGGGGTATAAGCACGTCCCCTCCGGCGGGGCCACGGGGCAGTTCCTCAAGTACGGCGGGGCCAGCGGCACGGCGGTCTGGGGGGACGTTCCCGGCGGACTCGAACTCGGCGAGACCGAGGGCACGGCCTACCGGGGCGACCGGGGCAAGACGGCTTACGATCACAGCCAGACAGCTCACCTGGCGCTGGGCAACACCTCGGCCACCGCCCATCGCGGGGATCACGGCGAGACCGCCTACGATCACAGCCAAGCGGTGACGGGCGCGGAGCACGGAGCGACCGCGGCGGCGACGGCGAACATGCTCTGCCGCCGCGACGCAAGCGGCAGGATCGCGGTTGCCGACCCCTCGGAGTCGGGACATGCGGCCACCAAGAACTATGTGGATACTTTGACTCAGACCAGAACGGCGATCCTGACGGCGGCGGGGGCGATTCCGCAGGCGAGCGGCGGACCGGCCAAAACACTGACCACCGGGACCAATCACACCTACTACGCGCTGGCCTACGACAAAGCCACGGACGAGCACGCCTTCTTCAACTTCACCGTGCCCCAGGACTTCCAGGCCGGCAACGTGACGGTCAAGGTGCTGTGGATCGCCGAAGCGGCGACCAGCGGGGCCGCCGTGTGGAACGTGGCCACGCTCGGCAGGCAGGCCGGAGAAGCCTGGGATGCGGCCTTGGGCAGCGTCCAGAGCGTGACCTCGACGACCAACGGGACCGCGAAAAACCTCAACGCCGCCACATTTACCGCCTTCAACCCGGGATGGGCCGCGGGGGATCTGGTGGTAGTCAAGGTGTCCCGGGACGCCGACCATGCCTCCGACACGCTGGACGCGGACGCGCTGCTCATCTGCGTCGAGGTCCAGTACACGGGTAAGTAACATGAAGACCTTTAGGGATGCCAAGGGGCGTGTTCATCGACAGAGACCGGACGGGTTGTGGGTGGTAGAGTGCCCGCTTGTCAGGCCGACGCTCTACCTGCCGGCAATCCGTGAGACCGGGGGTGGAGATAGTGGGAGTTACTATGCAGCCCTGACGGACGGATACTACGCGACCGAGAGACACAAGGACTACGGCGTGCCTTACGAGGATTATCTGGAGATCTGGGATGGGACAACCCCCCCCAGCAACTTTATCTCCAACGAGGTTGTTTTTGTAGTCGGGCAGATGTGCGAATGGCCAGCTCTGTATGCTTATGTCCGGGAGTACAACTACATCTGGCGGGCAGCACTACCTTTCGACACAAGTGACCTGCCAGTGGGATGCATAGTGTCTGCGGCCACACTGAAGCTCTACTGCACGATCAAGTACGGGCTTTACGACACCCTGCACGCGGTATCCTTCGGTGGCAGTTTTCCCGTCAGCGGCACGGATGCTTGGACTGCTTTCGGCGACACAAGCCTCGGTTCATTGCCGGCTGCTGATCTGGTTCAGGGACAGTACAACTCCATTACGCTGAATCCCGCCGCAGTTAGCGTAGGGGATACAACCAAGATCGGCTTGAGGTCCGAAGACGACATCAACGCTGTCCAGCCCGTGTACCTGGAGCATTGGCATTTTTCCTCTACCAATGCCTCCGGCACCGACCAGGACCCGCTTCTCGAACTCGTCTACAGCCTCGGTATGCCCGGACACTCCGGCCAGGCCGGGACCGTGTTTATTCTCTAGATGCCGCAAGAGAG
>JAQTVL010000321.1 GCA_028706835.1 Phycisphaerae bacterium
CATGGCGGCGTCGACGATGGTTCTGATTCCGGCGATGGCAGCCGGCAAGCCCGGGCATCTCGGGCTCGTGAAGAAATCCCTCAACCGCGTGGCCACCGACGGCACGACGGACGGCCTGCCGCTGGACGGCCCGAAGACGGCACTGGAAGTTCCGGGCGAAAAGGGGCCCGTGCCGGTGTTCCCCATGAGCGGCGCCGTTTCGCCGGACGGCAAGTGGGTCTACCTGACGGGTTACCAGGGCCCGCAGCAGAACTTCATCCCCGCCGTGATGCGGATGACCTACGAGGGCGACAAGCCGCCGGAGGTCTTCGTCGGCAACGTGCAGAACAAGCACGGCAAGGGCGACGACCAGTTCTGCTGCCCGCTGTGGGTGGCGTGCGACAGCCAGGGCCGGGTCTACGTGGCTGACTATGACAACGACCGCATCCAGGTGTTCACGCCGGACGGCAAACTGTTCAAGAGCATCGCGACGACGAAGCCGCTACGGGTGTTTGTGCATCCGAAAACCGGGCACATCTACGTGGCATCGTGGCTGTATGCTACGCGGCATCTGCCCGACGTCCGGGTCAAGGCTTTCTACACGCACCTCGGCGCGGTGGACGATCCGAAGGTGATCGCCTCATATCCGCTCAAACTGGCGGCCTACTCCGAGGGCGTCTTTATGAACCGGACGTACCCGACCCACGACCTGTTCGTGGATTTCCACACCGAGCCCCCGACGATCTGGCTCGTGCCGGGCAGTGGCGACAGCGCCGACAAGATGATGCAGCAGCGCCGGGATTACTCCAGGGGCCAGTGGTCGTTCTCCGCGTGGGCGGAGGCGTACTACCGGCTGCTCGTGGAGAAAGACGGCAAACTCGAAGAGAAGGCCAACTTCGCCAAGGATGTCGGCGAGGCGATCACACGGATCACCCCGCCCAGTTGCCCGGCGCACGGCCGACAGAGGCTGTACGTGAACCCGAAGGACGGGAAGCTGTACGTGATGGAAGGCGACTCGGGCGTGGGAAAGGCCACCCGCGAACTGCTGCGAATCGAGCCGAACACGGGCAAGGTAACGACCGTGAAGCTGCCGTTCGCGACCGAGGATATCGGGTTCGACCTAGACGGCATGATCTACCTGCGGACCGATACGCAGGTGTCGCGATTCGAGCCGGGCGGCTGGCGAGAGATTCCCTGGGACTACGGCGAGGAGACGGAGAAGCCCGGCTTTGACGGGGACGGCGGCAGAATGACCGCGGTCCTGCCCATGCCGGGTTCGGGCAAGCCGGGGCAGTTTCACCTGGGCGGCTTCGGCGTGTCGCCGCGGGGCAACGTGGTGGTGTCGTGCTACAACATCAAGGTGCCGCCGGCCCGCCTGGAAGGCGGCCCCGCCATGCCCGAAACTACCGGCAGGCCCTACGCGCCGCCGATATTCCCCGGCCGGGTGCGATACGCCGAAGTACATGTCTGGGACAAGCACGGAAAACTCGTCTACGAAGATGCCGTGCCCGGGCTGGGCCTGACCGACGGCCTGGAGATCGACCGCGACGACAACATCTACGCCGTGGCGGCGGGGCGGCGGCTGGTGGACGGCAAGGACAGCCTCAAGCCGGTGGTGTCGTCCGAGACGCTGATGAAGTTCAAGCCGAAGAAGGCGAAGATCATGTCGTCGGGCAAAGACGTGCCCGTGCCGCTGGGCGACGCGGCGCCAAAGCGGCCTGCGGACGTGGACATGGCGATGGGGGGGCCGAGTTGGGTGGAAGGCGCCGACTGGATGTATGGCGGGGTGGGGCGGGACGGGTTCATTCCCCACTGGGCGCCGAACTGTTCCTGCTGGAATTCGCGGGCGGCGCTGGACCTGCACGCCCGGTCCTACGCGACGGAACTCGGCCGGTCGTGCGTGGCGGTGCTGGACACCAACGGCAACGTGATTATGCGGATCGGCAAGTACGGCAACGTGGACGATGGCATGCCGCTGGTCAAGAACGGCGGCCCCGCCAACCCGCGATCGGTCGGCGGCGACGAAGTGGCGCTGGCTGCGCCCTGCTACGTCGCGACGCACACCGACCGCCGGCTGTTCATCGCGGACTACGGCAACTACCGAATCCTGAGCGTAAAGCTGGACTACCATGCGACCGAGACAGCGGCCGTCCGGCCGGGGAAATGAGGCCACGTCTGGGTGGCACGGGTGGCGTGTCCACCCGTGTGCTCCCACGGAGCACTGGCGGGCAAGCCGCCAGTGCCACCCGACGGAGGAAATGAGGGGACACGGTTGCGAATGCTGCGACTGGGCGCGATGACGGTGGTGCTGGTGGGGGCGGCGGTGGTCGGCTCGTTGCCGGCGACGCGACCGGCCGGCAAGTGACTTTCGGGCATGGTTCAAATCAGGACTTCGGAAGCGGCGGTCTTGTTCGTAGTGTGCCCGTAAGGGCATTTCAGGAAACGCCTTACGGCGTCACTACAAACAGGGCGCGTCCCGCTGTTACCCTGATTTGAACCATGCCGACTTTCGCCTCTCGCTTGCAACGAACGCGACGCCTACAGCCCGCGTCTACGAAATCCGGGTTTATCCATAGTGTCGCCGCTTGGATCGTTCGGGGAATGGCATGAAGGTCAAGTCCGCGATTATCGGCCTGCCGGGGATATACGTCGCCGGGCTGCTGTTTGTCATCAGCCTGCTGAAAGGGAAAGAAACCTGACCGCTCACCCTTCCGCCTCGTCGCCGCGCGGCAGGTGCATGCGGTCGAGAATCCAACGGCGGACAACGAAATATGGCCGGCTGATGATCCGGTGGATGCGCCCCCAGGCGTCCGGGCGGTACGATCGCTCGATGTCGGCGGGGGTCATCAGGTCAGGGCGGCAGCGGCGCTTGTGCTTGGCGAAGTGATACCAGTCCTGCCGCTGAAGCATCGCCAGGATCGCCCGCGGCAGTTCCCCGCCGCGCCGGCCCAGGCGGTAGGAAATCTGGAAGTCGATCAGGCAAGGCCGGCCGTCCGCGCCGACCAGGATGTTCTGCCGCTTGTTCAGGTCGACATAGGCGATGCCGCGGGCATGCACCGCCGACAGCAGGTCCGCGAGTTCGTCGAAGAACGTGTCGCACACCGGCTCTCGGCGATCCAGCGGCCGGCCGGGGGCGAACTCGTGGATGAACCCGGTCGGGCCGTGGAAGTCCACGAACCCGGGCACGCCCGGCAGGTCCGCCAGTTCGCGGTAGATGGCCGCCTCGTGCCGCGTCAGCCAGGCCCCCAGCCAGCCCAGCCGCAGCCCGAAGTATGGCCGGCGGCGCTGGATCTTCAGGACGACCTGGCCCTCTTCCCCCGCGTAAAGCCCCGTTGCGGCGAAGAAGTCGTGCTTGAACTGCCGCACGAAGCGGAACTCGCCGCCGGCGCAGCGGATCACGGCGGGCAATCCCTCGGGAAACGCCTGGAGCCGATTCTCGGCGGCGGGCGGCTGGGCAGTCATCGGACGGACGCTTGCTCCTTGTGCCGATCGCACCTTTTAACCGGTCGCGGCGGCGATGTCGCGGGAATTCCGCGCCCCGAGCAGCACCTCCGCCGCGGAGCGATGGTTCGTAGTGCCGCCGTCAGGCGGTCTCGAAGATGCCCTCACGGCACACTACGGCTCTATCGCAGACGAAACGACGGATTGGGTGCCATGCCGCGACGGTCCCGGCTCGCCGGGATCGCAGGCATGTCTGCCCCGCGCGGGCATGGCCGGCCCGCCGTCCAGAACAGCCGAACGGCGTTCCAGCCATGAAGAGCAGGTCACTTCCGTCGCACGGGCGACGACGTGGGTGTTGGTCGGCACGTCACCAGCCGGATGAATGATCACGCCGCTGCCCAAGCTGGTCGATTGCACCGTTCGGCTGAACGGCGAATCTCCGCCGCCGAAGAACCGGTCGAACCGGAGGTGCTGCGGCGTCGGCGCCTGCGGGTCGGCTGCCGCAGTCGCGGCCGTCGTCGCCAGGAGAACAGGAAGAACCATCCGCACCAGAAGAAACCCGCTCATGGTCACCTCCGAATACCAGTGGATTCAGCATTCTGCCACTACGCACGGCGACTTGTGCCGATCGGCGGCGGGTGTCACGGCGAATCGCTTTCTGCTACAATCGCGCCCATGCAAGGGATACTCACCGCGGTGCTGGTGGTGTTCATTGTCGCGCTGGCGGCGTGGGCGGTGGCCGCGTGGAAGCTGGAGGCCCGCCGGCGGCGGGGATTGGCGGTCGCGGGCGATCCGGCCGGCCTGCGAATCGACCAGGGCGATCTGTTCGACCTGCCGGAGACGTATTTCGACCTGCACCTGTTCACCCGCGGCCACAGCCGATTGGCAAGCAACATGCTGCACGGCCAACTCGACGGGCTTGCGGTCCGCGTGTTCGATTACCAGTTCGAAACGGGCAGCGGAAGGAACCGGCGGTCCCAACGCTGGCAGGTGGCGCTGGTGCATACGGACCTCCACTGGCCGGGGCTGCTCTGCCAGCCGATGGCGGACTACGATCCGCTGGAGGCGGTCTTTGGCCTGGACCCGGTGCCGTTCCAGGTCGCCCCGTTCGCGACGCAGTTTCACGTGGCGTGCGAGGACCGCGAATTCGCCTATCGATTTCTGCATGCCCAGACGGCGGACCTGCTGGTCAGTCAGTCGGCCGTCAACGTTGAGGCCCGCGGCCAGGTGCTGGCGGTCTACCGGTCGGGCCTTCAGTTGCCGGCGGATGTGATCTTGCTGGCGCAGTTGGCTCGCCGGCTGGTGTCGCTGGCGCCGGAATCGCTGCGGGAGGAGATGCGGTAGTCTTTGGGGCGATGCCGATGCGACAATTTGGAACTCGGGTTGGCGGTGGCTGGCCAATGCCGTACAATCGGGGTGCGACTGGAGGTTGCTGATGACGAAGGCCAATGCCCAATCCGGTGGCCGCGAAGCTCGTCCCGAATTTCGTCGGGCGTTCACGCTGATCGAGTTGCTGGCCGTGATGGTGATCATTGCGATCCTGGCGGCCATTCTGCTGCCCGCGGTATTGGTGGCCCGCCAGAACGCCTGGTCGCACAAGTGCAAGAACAACCTGCACAACCTCGGCCAGGAACTGACCGCCTACGCGACCGCGCCGCAGAACAACCAGCAGTATCCGAACCTGGACAACCTGAGAACCGCGATGACCAACCGGGGCGTGAGCCTGGAGAACCTGGTGTGCCCGAGCAAACGGAAGGGCAAGACCTCCGGGCTGGGCGCTACAGAGTGGGATTACATTGACAATTTCGGCCCCGGCAAGACGTACGTCAGCGTGGCCACGCCGACCCAGCGAGACAGCGCCGGCACGATCATCTACCTGATCGATGAAGCGCACGACAACGCCTCCGAGAGTGCCTGCAACCACTGGGACAGTTTTGGCAAGAAGTGCGCCGGCCGAAACGTGCTCGATCCCGACGGCCAGTCGGTGCAATGGCTGTCGCCGGACAAGTGACGCCGAGCGGTTCTTCCTGGAGAAGATACTGGCGCTGCCCGGGCGATCCGCTCTACTTCGACGTGGAGTACAGCGGGTGGAAGCAGGAGAAATGAGGGGGCTGGGGGTCGGGGGTCGGGGGTCGGGGTCTCTTCGTCCCGACCCCT
>JAQTVL010000322.1 GCA_028706835.1 Phycisphaerae bacterium
GCACACAAATACAACCGCTCCAGGCGTCGTCGCCGCAGTCCGCAAACCTTGGGCCTGCGATCCCCGAACATATTCGCCACTCACGGCGCCGCACGGGACGAAAGCTCGGTAAGAGCGTTGTCTCGTTGGCACTGCACAGTGCCGGGCGTCAAACCAATCCCGACGAGCGCTCGTTCGAGATCAAGTTGGCCACCCGACACGGGGCGACGACGGCTTCTAGAAAACCATCGCGCCTCCGTATAAGGGTCAGTGGTCCGCTTTTGTGCGCGCTTTTTCGGTGGGTCGAAAAACGCAAGTGACGGCAGCCAAAGAAGTAACCGATTTTGAAAATCTCGAAGATTTTCTTGGGGTCGATTCTGGGTAAAGCGTGCACAAATACAGGATTGCCCAGAAAGGGCCGCAAAGAGGAATCAACCGCCGATGAACGCCGACGAACGCCGATAAGCGAGGAGAATTCACAATTCAGAAGTCAGCATTCAGAATCGGGACAAAGGCCTCGGCTCCTCGTTTCCATTCTGAATTCTGTCTCCTGAATTCCGACTTCTTGTTCATCGGCGTTCGTCGGCGTTTATCGGCGGTTAACTCTTCTCGCCCTCTTCGTCGTCTGTAACCGCGGCGCTGGACCGCGTCCCCCCCGCGTTGGTTTGGCGTACGTCCCCGCCTCGGCGTTCCGCCCCGACGTCGGCTGTCGCTTGCCTCTTCGCAGCGAAGCGTGGTCCGCTTTTGTGCGCGCTTTTGACGAAAAATCTTTCCGCTGTAACCGACAGCAAGAAACCCGCACGGACAGCACGCCGCAGTAACCGGCAGCAACCCGACGCCGCTGTTGACCCACCCGCGCCGACCAGTATCATACGAGGCCTTGAGTCGCTCATTACCGGAGGCACACATGCGCCAGTTCTTCATCCTCGCGGGCGGCACGTACTCCTGGGCCGACGAGCCCGAGCCGCCGATGTTCCCGGCTGCCCTCGACGTGCAGACGCGGGCGTCCGCCGTCTCCGTCGGCACTGAGATGGGATTCGTGCGGGCGATGAAGGCCGCCACGCAGGGCCGGCGCGCCGCCGGCTACTCCGCCGCCGGCGTGGTGCGCGGCGTCGGGCCGGAGGCCAAGGGCAACTTCCAGGTCGGCCAGCGCGTCGCCGTCTACGGCGGGCCTTACGTGCGGCACGCCAGCCGGCTGGCGGTTCCGTGGACGCTGGCCAACCCGATCCCGGACAACGTGTCGTTCGAGGAGGCAGCCTTCTGCGGGATCGGCGCGATCGCGATGCACTCGCTACGGCGCGGGGCCTTCACCGCCGGCGAGCGCGTCGTCATCGTCGGCATGGGAATCCTCGGCCAGATCGAAGAGCAGATGCTCCGGGCCTGGGGCGTTCGCACGCTGTGCGTCGACCGCCACGACGAGAATATCAGCCTGGCCCGCGCGATGGGCGCGCCCGAGGTCCTCGACAGCCGGAAGGACGACGTGGCCGCTGCGGTGGCCAGTTTCTCGCCCGGCGGCGCGGATGGCGTGATCATGAACGGCAATCTGGAGCCGCCCGGCAGCGAAGAGGCGGCCGCCTGGACCCGCGAGCGCGGGCGGATCGTCATGGTCGGCGGCGGCACTGAGATCCGCTTCCCGCGCCCGCCCGTCTTCGACAAGGAGATCGACCTGCTCATCAGCCGGGCCGGCGGGCCGGGCCGATACGACGACCAGTACGAGAAGGGCGGCCAGGACCTGCCGATCGGCTTTGTCCGCTGGACCGAGGGCCGAAACTGCGGCGAGTTCCTGGCGATGGTCAGCGCGGGCCAGATCAACATGAAAGGCCTGATTACCCACCCCTTCCCGCACGAGCGGGCGGAGGACGCCTTCCGCCTGCTGGACTCCCCAGCCAAGTACTCCGCGATGGGCGTGGTGTTCACGTACCCGGAGTGAAAAGAAGCGGTCAGCGATCAGCTTTCAGCCTTCAGCCGGATTCGTCTTTGCTGTAGCTGACCGCTGATCGCTGACCGCTGAAAGCTATTCTTCGAGGTCCATCATGCAAGAGCTCGTCTTCCTTCCCGGCGGTCAGGTTGAATGGCAGAACGGCGCCGACCCGGAGGTGTTCCCAGCCGCCGTCGAGGTCGAGACCCGCGTGGCGGCCGTGTCCACCGGCACGGAACTCTCAGGCCTCCGCGGCATGAAGCAGAAGACCGCCGGCAACTACAAGCCCGGCTACTCGATCGCCGGCGTCATCCGCGGCTGCGGCCCGGAGGCGGCGGCGAAGGGCAACTTTTCGCCCGGTCAGCGCGTCGCCGTCTATGGCGCCCCCTACACCTACCACAAGACCCGCGTGGCCGCCCCGTGGACCCTGGTTCACCCGATCCCCGGGAACGTCTCCGACGAGGAGGCCTCGTTCTGCGGCCTGGCGGCGATCTCGATGCACGGCCTGCGACGCGGCAACTTCACCGCCGGCGAGCGCGTCGCCATCCTGGGCATGGGCATCCTCGGGCAATTGGCGGAGCAGATGCTGCGGGCGTGGGGCTGCCGGACGATGGCCGTCGATCGCCACACCGAGCACCTCGACCTGGCCAGCAAGCTCGGCTGCGGGTGCGTATTCGACGCCCGCAACGGCGACATGGTCGAGGCCGCCAGGGCGGTCGCCCCCGCCGGCGTCGACGGCGTAGTCGTCAACACCGGCACCGCCGGCAGGATCATCGACGACGCCGCGGACATGTGCCGCGACCGGGGCCGACTGGTGCTTGTCGGCGGCGACGAGCGCGTCGATGTCTCACGCGCCAAGATATTCCGCAAGGAGATCGACCTGCTCATCAGCCGGGCCGGCGGCCCGGGCCGCTATGACGCGCAGTACGAAAAGCAGGGCCAGGACATCAGCCCGGCGTGGGTCCGCTGGACGGAAGGCCGAAACGTCGCCGAGTTCCTGGAGATGGTCCGCCTCGGGCGAATCAACGTGAAGGGCCTGATCACCCACCGCTACCCGCGCACCGACGCAGCCAAGGCCTACGCCCTGCTCGATTCGCCGAACCGCTACGCAACGATGGGCGTGGTGTTCGTGTTCTGACCGGCCAACCGAGGGCGTTCCGGGGCACTGCCTTTGCGGGAGATCCCCGGGGCTACTTCCCCTTCCGGGTCAGGCACTCGATCGCCTGTTCGAGGCGCTTGCAGGGGTGAACGGTAAGCTTCGTCTTGGTCGCCTCAGCCGTCGCCGCCGGCAGAATGGCATGCTCGAATCCGAGCTTCTCCGCCTCCGCCAGGCGGGCGTCGAACTGGCCGATGGATCGCAATTCCCCGCCGAGCCCCACCTCGCCAATGGCGATCGTCCGCGGCGGGGCGACGCTGTTGCAGTAGGCGCCCGCGATCGCCAGCGCGATCGCCAGGTCCGCGGAGGGCTCCACGACCTTCACGCCGCCGACGACGTTCACGAACACGTCCTGGTCCGCCAGGTGCAGTTCCGCTCGCTTCTCCAGCACCGCGATAATCATCGCAACGCGGTTGGCGTCGGCCCCGCTGACCTTGCGCTTGGGCGCGCCGAAGCCCGCCAGCGTGGTCAACGCCTGCACCTCGACGAGGATCACCCGGCTGCCTTCCGCCGCCGCCGTGATCACGCTGCCCGGGGCCTGCTCGAAGGCGTTGGCCAGGAACATCTCCGACGGGTTGGTCACCTCATCGAGGCCGCCGTCGGTCATGCGAAACAGGCCGATCTCGTTGGTCGATCCGAAGCGGTTCTTCACCGCGCGGATCATGCGATACGTCTGGTGCCGGTCCCCCTCGAAATACAGCACCGTGTCGACGATGTGCTCCAGCAGCCGCGGCCCGGCGATCGTGCCCGTCTTGGTCACGTGCCCGATGAAGATCACCGAGCAGCCGGTGGCCTTGGCCAGGTAGACCAGTTCCAGGCCGCACTGGCGAAGTTGCGACACCGTGCCGGGCGCCGACGGCAGCGTGGGCTTGTACACCATCTGGATCGAGTCGATGACGACGATCGCGGGCCGGCTCTTGACGATCTGGTTGGCGATCAGGTCCAGGTTGGTCGCGGAGAACACCGCGAGCTTCGGCGAGCGGACGCCCAGCCGCCGGGCCCGCAGTTGCGTCTGGCGCACCGATTCCTCGCTGGTGACGTAGAGCACGTCGTGCCCCGCCGCCGCCAGCCGGTCCGCCGCCTGGAGCAGCAGCGTGCTCTTGCCGATGCCTGGATCGCCGCCGAGCAGCACCGCCGAGCCCGGCACCACGCCGCCGCCGAGGATGCGGTCGAACTCGTTCAGCCCGGACTCCAGCCGCGGGACTTCCGAATCGATCAGCTCGCTGATCGCGACGGGCGCGGAAATGGGGATCGCGCCGGCGGCGAAACCCGAACCCGAGGACGGGCCAGCTCGCTCAGACGTCATGCCCTCGCCCGCAAGCGAACCATAGGCGCCGATCGCGCCGGGCACGTGCGGGTCCTCCGGCAGGATCGCCTGCTCCATCAGCGAGTCCCACGCGCCGCAGTCCGGGCACTTGCCCATCCACCCAGCCTGCACCGCCCCGCACTTCTGGCAGATGAATTCTCGACGCTTCTTGGCCATGCGGATTCACCACAGAGGACACAGAGACCACAGAGAAGAAATACCGCAAAGCGTGAGAAATGAAAACGCCAAAAAAGTGAAATCCCACGGTGCGTCACACCGCGTCTATCACTTGTTGCGTTTCATGGGCACTCTCTGTGCTCTCTGTGCCCTCTGTGGTGATTCGTCTTCCCCAGCGCACGCACATTCCTTGGCTCACCCGCCCACTTTGCGCAGCCTGCGGAACGTGGTGAGCAGGAAGTAGAGCAGCGGCAAGGCGCCCAGCACGATGATGATCAGATCGGACACCATCCGGTAGTTGGCGATCATCTGCACCGCGGGCAGTTCGTAGAAGGCCGCGCTGCGGGCATACCAGAAGCCCTTCGTGCACACCTGCCAGACCTGCATCAGGCCGATCGGCAGCAGTGCCGTCGAGAACATCAGGAACAGCCCGCCGTTGAGGCCCCAGAAGCTCACCTTCAGCAGCTTGTTGTTCCAGTACTTGTCCTCGACCAGGCCCCGCCAACTGAACAGGATCAGCGCGACCGCCAACATGCCATACACGCCGAACAGCGCCGTGTGGCCGTGGTTGCTCGTCAGATACGTCGCGTGCTCGTAGTAGTTGATGATCGGCAGGTTGATCATGAACCCGAACACGCCCGCGCCCAGGAAGTTCCAGAAACTGCTGGCCACCAGGAAATAGAGCGGCCAGCGGTATGGGAATTCCTTGCCCTCCTTGCTGATCTCGCGGTACTCGATCCACGCCCGGACCACCAGCAGGATCAGCGGAATCGGCTCGAGCGAGCTGAACACGCCGCCGATCGCCAGCCAGAAGTTCGGCCCGCCGAACCAGAAGTAGTGGTGCGCGGTGCCCGCGATGCCGGACAGGAATGTGATCATCGCGGTCAGGTACGCGACGCGCAGCGCCGAGCGCGGCGTCACCAGGCCCAGCGTCACCAGGAACAGCGCCACCACCGCCACGCCGAAGAACTCGAAAATGCTCTCGACCCAGATGTGAACGACGTACCACCGCCAGTAGTCGGCGATGGTGAT
>JAQTVL010000323.1 GCA_028706835.1 Phycisphaerae bacterium
TTGCGCCATGGGCTAACACTACAGCGCAACTTCGTAGCACGGGCACCTTGCCCGTGGGTTTTCGGGGCCGGTACGGCCCCGAGAATCATGGGCGGGACGCCCATGCTACGAAGAGCGGCCTATGTTGCGCTGTAGTGCTAATCCCTATGGCCGCTCCACGGCCTGGGGGGGGATGCGCGGCTACGGTCATGCACCCGCGGGTTCGCCGCCACGCGGGTTCGCCGCCACTTGCGGCGACAATCGGGGTTGGGTAGACTGAAGCCGTCATTTCAGTTCGGCGTGGCGGGGCATCATTTGTGACAGAAACCTTTTCGGGGGTGTGCCATGAAATATCTGATCTACTCGCTATACGCCCTGGCGACGATGAGCGTCGCCGCGCTTGCCCAGGAAACCAGACCGGACGCGCACAACACGGCGCTGGCGGATGTGTTCTGCCAGGCGGCCAAGGCCGCGACCAACGCGGACCAGGCACTGGCTGCGGCTCGAAAGGCGCTGGAGGCGGACGCCGAGCACCCGCTGGGCAATGTCCTGCTGGCGGACGCGCTGGCCAACAAGGGGGATCGTGACGCAGCCGTCAAGCAGTTGGCGACGGCGGAGGCGGTGCTCGCCCGGGCCGGCGACGCCCCAGCCGAGGTCAAGACCAAACTCCAGGCTGTCCGCGACCGCCTGGTCACGCCGGGCAAACTCGGGCCGCGATGGGAGGCGATCAAGAAGGACTTCGCCAACCGGTACGCCCGGCTGGGCGAGGAGCAGGCTGGCAATGGGCTGTTGTCGACCCATCTGGCGTTTGTCCGCGCCTGCATGCTCCGGCCAAATGACTCGCAACTAACCGGCCAGCGGGATCGCTCCGGGCAGGGGCTGGCCAAGGTTCCCGCGGCGGCGGAGAAGGCGGACCCGGAGGGCGCGAAGCTCCTGCACGGCCAGGCGGACAAGAATCTGTCGGCAGGGCAGTATGACCAGGCGCTGCCGCTGTTTAAGGCCGTGGTGTCTCTGGACGCCGGCGACGCGGATGCGTGGTGCGACCTGGGGACCTGCTGTCTGAAGGGCAAGGAGAAGAACGCGGCGTTGGCGACCGCCTGCCTGATGGAGGCCCGGACCCGACTCGGGGACGAGCCGGACGACGATGCCGACAAGAAGTTGGACGCGCGGATTCGCCAGCAACTGGCCCAGGCCGATCCGAGGATGGACAAGCTGACCGCGATCGACCAGGTGCTGCTGGCCTTGTGCAAACCCTTGATCGCGGACGCGACGAAGGCCGACGACAAGGTTACGGCTGAGCAGGCGGCGGCAACGGTATCGGCGGTGACGGGGCAGTCGCTATCGGTCGACTCCGCCGGCCCCGGGCCGATCCAGGCAGGCGAATGGGTCAACCTGTTGGACTACGTGGACGTTCGGAAAGACTACCTGGCCTATGCAACCTTCGCGTGGAGAGAGGATGCCCTCCTCGCTTCGGGGGGAAGTTACGCGCCCCCGCCCCGCCTGGTATTCCCCTTGACGGTCGAGGGCGACTATGAAGTTCGTGTCGAGATCGAATGGCCTGGCAAGTCAAAGGATATCCTCGCCGTCCTGTGCCTTCCGGTCGGCCGGGAGAGCGTTCGGCTGATCATAAGGGACACATCCAGCGTGCTGTCGCAGATTCAAGGCGCCAGCGCGATCGACAAGAAGAACCCGACCGTCTTTGCGCATCCGAAGCTTACAACGGACAAGAAATACACTGTATATGCGAGGGTGACCAGTTCCGGCAGATCGGCACGGGTCGAAACCAGGCTTGATGACCGCCCCTTCGTGCGTTGGGAGGGTGCGACGTCGGCGTTAGCATGGGTCGGTGCGGGAGGATGCACGTATGACCGGCCGCTTGTGAATCAGAAATGTCTCGCTCTATCGGCGCTCGCGACTGAGACCCTGTATCACAAGGTCGAAATGCGATTGGGCCGCGGGAAGGCGACCTTGCTGCGGTCGCCGGCGCCGTATGTCAGCGGGTCGGGGAACCTGGCCGGCAGGATCGACCTCTCTTCACGCGACATCGACGTGCAATCCCCGGCGCAAGTGAAGGTGACGCGGAATCGCGACCACATTCTGATCGAGCCCAAGGATGTCAAGAGCGACGGAAACGTGCGATTGACGCTGGGCAACTTGAAGTTCGCGGAGAATACGCGGGCCGTCTGGAAGGTCGAGGTCGGCGGGGAAGGCGGCGTTCGGGCCGCGTTCGGCCCCGGGTGGACCACGGGCGGGCTGGCGATCGGCAAGACCGCTGTCGGGGGATGGCAGGCTTTTGACTGCCTCAAGGCTGCGGGGTGCGAGGTGTGGACGGAGGCGGCCGACAAGTTCGCCGAGGCGACACGCAGGGACGGAAACTACACGGTCTGCTTCGAGCGGCTGGGCAATGTGCAGAACTGCTGGGTCAACTCGATCAAGGTGATGGAAGCCAAGATGCCTGACGACCTGATGAACGCGGCGAAGCGCATGCCCCAGGACCTACTGATCGGCTGCGGGCAGAAGTGCGGGACCGTGAAACTGACACTGACGGAGCTCTACATCGGCAAGGACGCACCGCCGTATCCGCCGCCCGCCGCCACCCAGCCGGCGGGAACGCCGTAGGGGGAAGACACACCTTGCCCGCCTGAAGGCGGGACAAGGTGTGGCACCCGGGCACACTCAAGCCCCGAACGGGGCGGCGGAAATAATAGGTGACTGTCCCCTATTACCCTATTAATAGCCGCGGAGCGGCGGCGGCATGTAGCCTCAGGTGAGCGCAGCGAACCTGAGGATCATCTCGCATCTGTTGGCCCAGCCTCGAAGAGGCGACGGCGCGGCAGCACGGCAACCTTGCCGTCGCCTCTTCGAGGCTGACTAGTCTTCAGGGACCAGGCTCCCCCAGGTTCGCTACGCTCGCCTGGGGCTACACGCCGTCGGCCCTTCGGGCCTGAGATACGCCACGTCTTCTACAGAGCATGGAGGGAGAAAAAGGGGACATCCTTAATTTCCGGAAATTAAGGATGTCCCTTTTTCGGGGCGGTACAGACTTCGGCCCGCCGGGGGGAGAGTCCCGGCGGGCCGGTGGGCGAACTGCCGCTCCGATCGCTCACAACTCATGTGGGTCGGCCCGGAAGAAGCGCGGACCTTCGGTCCTGCGGCTAAACGAGGCGACATCCTTTACCCGGCCTCTGCGGCGTCTCCGCGTCCCCCCGTCTCCCCCTCGCCCGCTCTCCCACTCGCCCCCTCGCATTCGTTTCAGGCCAGGCAGGCGACGCCGCCCATGAACAGCGACACCGTCTGGGCAAGCGTCAGGGTGACCAGGCCGTCGCTTGCGCTGCCGCTGGCGGTCCCGCCGTCGACGCCCCAGGGGTTATACACTGTGACCGTCTGCACGCCGTTGACCACGGCCACGCTCTTGACCTCGTAGGCGTGGCTGCCGACGATCAGGCCCGAGGCGCTGCCGTTGCTGCCGAGCGTGACGGCGTGGCCGGCGGACAGGTGCGTGCTCATCCAGGTGTAGAAGGCGGCGGCGCCGTTGCTGGTCCAGGCGGTGCTGGTCGAGGCCCGGGTCAATTCGCCATACACCGTGGCCATCCAGCCGCCCTCGATGGAGGAGTAGCTGTTCTGGCCATAGCGGAAGTAGGCGTAGGCTTTCTCCATGAGCGGGACCCAGAGCTCGTTGTCGCGGCCGGTGCGGGCGTAGACGAGCGAGGAGCCGCTGGCGGCGAGGTCGGCGTCGACGCGGAGGTAGACCTCGGCGTTGTTGCGATAGAACCGGACGGCGTAGGTGCCGTCGCCCAGCGGGGTGATCATCTGGCGGACGAGGCTCGGGTCGCTGTCGGCCAGGCTGGCCAGGGAGGCCAGGTAGTAGCAGTCGCCGAGGGCGCCCTGCTGGATGTCGCTATACTCCGGGCCGTCGACGAAGAGCGGCGTGGAGGCGAAGTTCCGCGTGCCGTAGGCGCTCGTCGGGTCGGTCAGGTTCTGGCCGGAGATCTGGAGCGGGACGTAACGCGGGTCGGACGCGGAGCTGGAATACGGCTGGTAGAACTGGGTGATGCGGTGCACGGCGGTGGCGGCGGTCTCGGCGGCTGAGGCGTCGGCGACGGTGTCGGTGGAATCGACCCAGAAGCTGTCGTTGCCGGCGCCGCCGCGAGCGGTGTCGGCGCCGCCGCCGATGGTGACGATGAGGTCGTCGCCATCGCCGCCCTCAACCACGGCGCTGCCCAGGGACGACTCGAAGATCTGGTCGTTCCCTGCGCCACCGTAGAGGATGCCAGCGGCAGTCACGGAGTTGGTCAGCCGAATGGTGTCGGCTCCACCGAAACCATAGACGGTGACCTGGGTATAGTCGCCGGTGTAGGAGGTCGTGCCGGCGGCGGTGGTGACGGTCATCGCGGTCGGGGTCTGCGAAATGGAAATCGTGTCGTTGCCGTCGGTGCCGACGACCAGCAGTTGCAGGCCATTGGTGAGCGTGACGGTGGTGACGACGATGATCGCGCCCGGGGTGATCGTGCCGGGATCGGGCGTGGGGGTTGGCGTCGGAGTCGGGGTCGGCGTTGGCGTCGGAGTCGGCGTTGGCGTTGGAGTTGGGGCCGGCGTGGGGGCGGCTGTGATTCGAGCGGTCATCACCCACGCGCCGACGGAAATCGAATAGCCCTTGGCGACGACGTAATAGGTCTGACCCTGCACGACGCTGAACGACAGGCGGGAGTTGAGCGATCGGCCGAAGTCGTCGTTGCTGCCGATGAGGGACCTCGCGCCGCTGTAGGCGTAGAGGTAGCTGTCGAGGGCGCTGCGGTTGGACTTGAGGTCGATCTGGATGGTGCCGGTGGCGTCGGCGACGAACTTGATGACGTCGGCGTCGCCGCTGTAGTTGATGACGCCGGCGGCGGACAGGGAACCGCCGGCGAAGGTCATGAGGCGGGCGGTGTCGAGGGTGTTGCCGTAGTCGTCCGCGGCGGAGGCGGCGACGGTGACGCGATAGTTCCCGCGTCCGCTGTTGGCCGCGGCCAGGAGCGTGTAGGGCTGGCCTTGCTGCACTTTCACGCGGACGTAGCTGTCGTGCGTGGCGCGGCTGGCGTTATCGTTCCGGGCCAGGCGCGCGCCGTTCGGTTTGTTGACTTGCAGCAGGCTATCGAGCGCGCTGCCGTCGGCGGCCATGCGAATCTCGACGTAGCCGCTCCTTTGCGCGATGAATGTGAACGCATCGGTCTGGCCGGGCGCGTCGATGGAGCCATTCCACTGGATCGTGCCGTTAGCCAGTATGTTCCCGACGGCGGCTGCATCAAACATCGACGCGGTTGGCGATGTGCTGCTCAAGCACAAGCGAGGTTCAAGGGGTTCCAGAGCCGCAGGCTGCGTTTGGCGCTGTTTCATAGCATCCGGTCCGTCGGCGAAGGTCTTTGGCCACGTTTCCGCGGTCGCCGCATAGGTTTGCCCCAATGCCGGCGACCACACAGCCAAAACGTATGATTCCCCGCCGACCCGGGCAAATTAGGAAGAGTTTGCTGTTCTCGCCCCCAGCTTATCGGACCCCCACGACCCTCGCCCCCACGCCCGCCCCGCCCCCGCGCCTACCCC
>JAQTVL010000324.1 GCA_028706835.1 Phycisphaerae bacterium
TCATGGCTGCCCTTGGATGCCGGGTCTGTTTGCCGGCGTCATGTCCGCACAACTCAGTCAGGCAGGGCCGGGATGAAGACCGCCCTCAACGTCAGGCGCTCGGCCTTGCCGTCTTTTCCCTTGAAGCCCAGTTCAATCGCCCGCGGTTTGGGCGAGGGGCCCACCGGGACGCGCCACGCCTGCCAGGACGATCGGTACATCGTCGCCTTCTCGCTCCAGACCGGCGTGGCGGAAGCCGGCTGGCCGCCGATGGTCGCCTGGGGGCTGCCCGCCACGAACCTGTTGGCAATGACCACCAGCGTGCCGCCCCTGGCTGCGGGCGGGAGCTCGCCAACGGTCTTGTCCTGGCCTGTTCCGATTCCGCCATAGCCTTCGGGCAGGGGAATCGGCGGCTTGGCGGCCGTGACCGACAACCGGAACCGCCCGATGTTGTGCTCCCGGTCGCCCTGTTCGAGCGAGAAGATGAAGGCTGTGCCATTGTCGAAGCCGACCGGCTTGGCCGTCTCGAATATGGCGACGTGCCGCGTTCCCTCTTCGGGGTCGATGGACCAGCCGGTCTCGGGGTTTTCGTCAATGGCGGCCGCGATCGGCCAGCCGCCGTAGGACTCCTGGGAGAAATCCGCCTTGGGATTCTGGAGCGGAACGGGGGTCGGGTCAGTCTTTTCTCCGAGCGGGGCCGCAGCCACCCGACATTTGAGCAGGGCAAAGTTGCCGTTGATCGCCCGACCTGGCCCGGTCTCGGGCAGGCTGGGGTCGCACAGGACCTCCAGTTGAATTGCGGTGATGCCCGTCAACTTCGTCGTGGCGGTGACGGTATAGACATCATTGGACGGGTTCTTGCCGCCGGCGAGGATCGAATCGTCTTTCTGCGTGGTGAGCGTGGCCCCGCCCGTGGACACGGCCTTGGAGATTTCCAGCGGCGTCCAGATCGTTTTCGCAGCCTGCTTCGGGTCAACAGCCGGTGGAACGGCCTTGGCGAGGTCGATGGCTTTTGTCGGCTCGGCAAAGCCGGCGGGAATGGGCGCGGCCTTCAACTCGCGCTTGAGCGACGGCGGCTGCCCAGCCGGCACGACTTCCAGCAGCACCACCTCAAACGGCCTGAGCGTGATCGAGGCGGAATCGTCGAACAGCGGCTTGGCGCCCGTCAGCCGGGCGGGGCTGGGATGCCAGCGGTAGATGTCCCACGACTTGCCGTTGGGCAGCCCCCACTGGGAGTTCAGCGTGAGCGGGACCGTGCTGTCTTTCCAGCAGGCATTGTTGACGGCGAGAAACGCCCGCGTGCCGTCGGTGCAGGCATAGCCGTAGGGTTCGTTCTTCCAGGGGTCGCCGACAATGCGGCGCGAGTTTCTGAAACAGTTCGGCTGGGCCTTGAACAGGGCGATGAAGTCCGCCATCTGTGCCCGTTCCGGCGGCGTGAGCCAGCCCCGGTCGGTCCAGACCTGGGCCAGCAGGCTCCCGCGGCAGAGGTCCATGACGAAGCCTTCCTGCCATCGGTCCTTGCCGACGCAACTGTTCCAGTCCCAGTCCGCCAGCCAGATTCCAAGCGAGTCCTTGCCGAGGAGCGGGATGTCGCCGGAATCCCGCAGGGCCTGGTCGGCCCGCTGGGTGACGCTGTCGCGGGCGTAGATCGCGGGCTGCGTGGAGGGGCTTGCGGCCTCCATGTGAACAAAGGAGTCGAACACGTATTCGGACAACGTGTCGGCATAGAGCAACCACCATGGCGACTTGTAGTGCCAGTACAGCATCACGAGGACGTCCGGGCTCTCCGTATCCAACGCCCGAAAGAACTCAATCAGCGCGTTGTGAATTGCCTCAAGCGAGTAGAGGCCGGGCAGATGCTCGTGATTCGGGTTGTTGCAGACGGGCTCATTCGGAAACGGACCCATGTTGTCGAATTTCAGCAGCCGAACGCCGTTCTCCCGGATGTGATGGGTGAACGCCTTGGTGTACAGCGACTTGGCCGGCTCTGTCGCGCGGCAGATGAATCCACCGCCGTTCGGGTTGGACATGGCCGGTTTGACCGCGGGGTTGCCCCCCAGGGTCCAATTGGGGATGCCGCCGCTGTCGATCCACAGCGCGGGCAGCATGCCGGCCTTGTTCAGTTCCGCCTTGACCTTGGCATAGCCGTTGGGGAATCGCCCCGGATCGAATTGAATCAGGTCCCCGCGAACATCGTGCCAGAATTCCGTGGAATAGTAGTCGAAATGGCACCCGGAGTCCCGCTGCCCCTCAGCCACCTTGGCGACGTTATCGAGCAGATAGGCCTCGCTGGCCTCATAGGGCCCGCCCGGAAAGCCCTTGCCCGGCACGCCGCCGAACGATTCGAAGATCGCATAGGGCTTGTCGTGCCCCCGGACGACGCGGCGCATCCGACTCGTGACGTGGGCCACGAAGGCGCCTTGCGCCCCCTTGGCGGCGCCCACGCCATAGACTGTTTCCATGCACGTGAACGCCTTGCCCGCCGCCAGCTTCGTGCCCGGATACTGGCGCAGGGACACATCCTTGCCGGCGGCGGTGGACCACCCGGACGGATGCGCCAGCGTCATGAAGAACTCGCCGTTCAGGTAGACGGGGAACCCGCGCGCGTGGCCGACCGGCGTGGCGTCCGTGCGGTAGGCGCCCAGCCTGACATTCAGGAGGCGGTTCAACTCGCGATCGCCGTCGTTGACGATCTCGACCGTCTTTCGAATCACCGGCTGGGTGGCATCCCACTGATACGTCACGGTGGCGGAGAGGGCCTGTTCCTTGGCCTTCAGCTTGAAGACGGCCTTGGCCGACGGTTTGTCGCCGTCGGTCGCATCGGGCGGTTGGACGACCTCGAATTCGACCTTCCCGGCGGCCTTCTCGGATTCGCCGACATCGACTTCCAGTTCCGGCCCCCTGCCGAGCGAAATTCTGTCGCCGGTCAGCCTGTTTTCCCACCATTCCGCGGACAGCCGCGGAGTGGTGTTCAGGCGAATCGCAAGGAAGGGCGAGCGCAGTTCAACATTCCCGCCATCCCGCACAATGCGGCACCCCTCCTTCCCGGCAGGCTCCGCGCCGGCGTGGCTGCCCACAAGAACGACACAGCCGGCCATCGCAACTGCGGCGAGAGTCTTCGTCATGGTCGCCATCATCCGCGCCCTCCTCGGAATGCCCTTGCCCGCCAAGTGGGAACTGACCCCCCGTCCTCAGCCGCGAACGGGTGCGCCCATCTTTTTGAGGATGCCGCGCAGCTCGCGCTTCTCGGCGTCGGTGAGGTTCTCCATAGGCTCGCGAACCTTGCCGACGGGCTTGCCGACCAGTTCCATGGCCGCCTTGCACACGCCCTGGTACATCGCCTGGTCGGCGACGGTGATGGCGGAGGAGATGACGGTGGGCAGGGGGCCTCGCTTGGCGGCCATCTTGCCGACGAAGGCGGCGTAGGGGGCGATGACGTCGGACCACTTCTCGATGGCGTCGTGGTCGCGGCGCTGGCAGGCCTTGTAGAGGCCGATGGCGACGTGGGGGGCGAAGTTGGCCAACTCGGTGACGTAGCCTGTGGCGCCGTAGGGGGCCTCGAATTTGTACATCATGTGGCCGACGCCGCAAATGATGACCATGTCGTTGGGGTCGACGGCCTTGATGGCGGCGTAGAAGCCCATGATGTTCCAGATGTTCTCCTTGCAGGCGACGATGTTGTCGATCTTGGACAGGCGGGCAAGGAGCGGCGGGTCTATGTAGAGCTTGCTGGTGATGGCGTTGTTGTAGACCATGATGCCGATGTCGATGCTGTCGGCGACGGCCTTGTAGTGGCGGTAGAGCCCCTCGCGCGAGACGAGGTGGTAGTAGGGGGGGACGATCATGACGCCGTCGGCGCCGACGGACTGGGCGTACTGGCTCATGTCGATGGTGTATTTGGTCCCGCCCCGGGCGGTGCCGACGATGACGGGGATCTCGCCGTTGGCGGCTTCGACGACGACCTTGGCGACTCGCTTGTTCTCTTCGTCGGTCATGGCGTAGAACTCGCCCGTGCTGCCGATGGCGAGCAGGACGGCGTCTTCGCCCTTGAGCACGGCGACGGCGTCGCGGACGGTTCGGCGCAGGGCCTTCTCGTCCAGGTTCTCATTCTTGTCGAACGGGGTCATCACCAGGTGGATGACGCCCTTGATGGCTTGCCTGAGCTGCTGCGGTGCTGTGCGGGTGCGTTTTGTTGTCATCGTTCAATCCTTCTCGTGTTGGTTTGCCTGTTTGTCTGATGTTTCGTGCTTCGTCGCGTTGGCGGTCAGGACGCGGCTTCCTGGATCAGGGGGTTACGTAACGTGCCGACGCCGTCGATGCGGACCTCGTAGACGTCGCCGGGCGTGAGCCAGGCGGGCGGGGTCTGGGCGAACGCGCAGCCGGCTGGCGTTCCGGTCAGCAGCACCGTGCCGGGCAGTAGGGTCATTCCGCGCGACAGGTAGCTGACCAGGTGCCGCACGCTGAAGATCATCAGCGACGTGTTGGCATCCTGCATCACCTTGTCGTTGAGCCGGCCCTGGACGTGGAGATTGGCCGGGTCCGCGTCGGTCTCGATCCACGGTCCAAGCGGGCAGAACGTGTCAAAGGACTTGGCCCGCGACCACTGGCCATCGCTGGCCTGGCAGTCCCGGGCGCTCACGTCGTTGGCGCACGTGTAGCCAAGGACGAAGTCCAGCGCGTCGGCTTCGCTGACGTGTCGGGCGGGCTTGCCGATCACGACGGCGAGTTCAGCCTCGTAATCGACCTGGGCGGGGGCGACGCGCGGAATCACGATCGGCTCGCCGGGCGCGATCACGCAGGATGTCGCCTTCATGAACATCAGCGGCGCCTTGGGCACGTCCGAGCCGCCCTCCTCGGCGTGGGCCCGGTAGTTCTTGCCGAAGCAGAGGATGTTGCTGGGGACGATGGGGGCCAGCAGCCGGACCGACCGCAGCGGAATGCGACGCCCTGTTTCCCGCCGATCGCCGAGAACGTCCCCGGCGATCTCGCAAAGTTCGCTCTCGCGAACCACTCCGTGCCCGATGACGCCGTCCGCGGCGCGGAACCTGGCTAACTTCATGGATGTTCTCCTTCTGGAACGATCTTTTTCCTGTTTGACAGAACGATAGCGGCAATTATCATATAATAATATGAAAATTGCAAGCCACCAAATTTGCCCCTACCACAAGGATTCGCCATCATGATGAAAGTTGACCTGACAGGCGTTGTGACGCTGGTTACCGGCGCGGCTCGGAACATCGGTAAGGCCATCTCGGACGTTTACGCACAGAACGGCGCCAAGGTGATTTACGCCGACGTGCTGGTCGAACAGGCCAAGGAGGCGGCTGCCGGGTTCCCGGGCTGCAAAGGCATCAAGCTGGACGTGACCGACGAGGGGCAGGTCGACGAAGCCATCCAGCAAGCCGTCAAAGAGTTCGGCCGGTTGGATATCGTGGTCAACAACGCGGGCGTCAACACGGGGGACTACCGCGTCAACATCGACAAGTTCCCGCTCTCCGAGTGGAACCGGCTGGTCAGCGTCGACATGACGGGGCTCTTCCTGGTTAGCAGGGCGGC
>JAQTVL010000325.1 GCA_028706835.1 Phycisphaerae bacterium
AAGAAAGCCGTCGAGGCGTGATGCGGTTTGGCAGGAAGCTGAGTGTCCAGGGCCGTCGGCGCCACGCCGGCGGCCCTTCTGCTATTGCGAGGCGCTCACGCCATGATAGTGATTATCTTCGCCGTTTGTAGCGGCAAGGCACCGCTTTGTATGTAGATCGCCCGGTGAACCCAGGGGCCTTACCGCCTCGGTTGCGATGGCGGGATCGCCGGCAGCGGGGCGGTGTCCGGGGCGGGGGGGCGGCGGGTGGCGGGGGATGATGTGGCCTGGTCCTTCTGGTAGCGCTTGCGGGCCTGGCTGAGCTCGTCGATCGCCTCGCGCAGCGTGTACAGCGGGACCGACTCGACCTGCGGCTTGTTCAGCAGGCCGGTCAGGTGGTAGCGCATCAGCTCGGCGTTGGCGTTGCTGATCATTTCTTCGAGCAGCTTGGCGCCGCCCTTCGCGTTCGACGGCGGTTCGCCCGCGACAACGGTCAGATCGATCTTCTTCGTGGCCAGGTCCATCGTGCCCGTCCCCAGCAGCGAGATCGTCGGGTCGCGCAGGTTGGCCTCCTCCAGCGTCACCAGGTCGCCGTCGAGATAGAACAGCAGCTTGGCCGACTGGTTCGGGTTCTTCATCCGCTTCTTGTCCTGCCCGAAAATCACCAGGATCGGCGGCACCTGGTAGACCTGGGCGTGCGTGAGCACGACCTCGCCGTCGCCTCGCCGGCTGCCCACGCCCGCCTTGCCTTCCAGCGTCACTCGGCCCTGGATCTTGCCCGCCATCTTCCACTGCTCAGCCGCCGGCTTGCCCGAGTTGATCATCTCGCTCAGGTCGATCTCCGTGCCGCCCAGCGACAGGCGATACGGCAAGTCGCGCTCGCCGATCGTTATCTCCGCGAACGCGTTGATCAACCCGCCATACATCGTCGCGTTCAGCCCGTCCAGCCGAAGCTTGCCGTCGCGCGGATCGTAGACCAGCCGGCTGGTCACGTCGCTCAGCGGCCGGCCGGCGACCTTCGCCTTCGTCAACGACAGCCTCGCAGCGACGGCGCTCGCCTGGCCGGTCAGCACGGTCCCCCGGCCTTCGATCTGCCCGGTCACCTCGTCGAGGTCCACGCCGAACGAGCCCTTGCCGTTACGCACGTCGGCCCGCCCGGCGAAGTCCCACCGGCTGGACGCACCCAACGGTGTCCAGCGGAGTTCGGTGAGCTGGAGGTCGAACGAGCCGGCGGGCAGGACCTCGTTCCACCGCCGGCGAATCTGCCACGGGACCGCCTTGCGAAGCCTCTCGTCGAACTCAAGGTTCATCACCGAAACCTTCAGATCCGCGGCGGGCAGCGCGTCTTTGACAAGCTTTACCCCGGCGTTGTCCCGTCCGGGCCAGATCGTGCCGCTCATCTTGATCAGCCGGCCGCCCGAGTCGTCGCTCATCTCCAGGATGTCGATGCGGTCGGATCGGACGACGAACTGCCCGGTCACCCGCTCGAGAGGGTAGGGGAACTCGGAGTAGCACAGGCCGTTGCCCAGCGCGGTGATCGTGGTGACGACGGTCATCGGCGGGCGGTCGGGCTGGGTCGCCTGCGCGGGTTGCGTGGCGGGGAGCCGAGTGCCTCCGCCCGGGCGATCCGGCTGCGTGGTCACGCCGGGCTGGTCGAGCACGGCGTCGACGGCGACCCACCCGGTGGGTGACAACTGGTCCCAGGTCTTCTGCGTGCCGGCCGGCAGCGCCGCCTTCAACTCCGCGTCCAGCGGCAGCCGGTCGCTGCGGAACGACAGGTGCGTCGGCTGGTCGCGCGTCAGGCCGATCTGGCCCCGCGCGGCGATCGGCACGCCGTTGTGCCGCCCGCTCGTGTTGCGGAACTCGACGCGCTGCGGGTTGACGTGAACCTCGCCGGCCAGCGAATCGAGGGCGTAGGGGAAGTCGTCGGCCTTGAGGTAGCCGCCCTTGAGCTGGGCCTTGACGTCGAAGTTCAGCGGGCTTCCCGGCTTCTTGGTGATCGTCGCGAACAGCCCCGCGCGGGCGTCGATGTGGTAGTCCAGCAGCGCGTCGGTGACGTGGTCGGGGAACGCCCGCCACAGCGTCTCATCCAGCGGCAGCGAACTGCACGCGACCTCCAGCTTCACGTCGGTCCGGCCGTCGTCGTCATGGCCGATGAAGCCGTCCACCATCAGCAGGGCGATCAGATCCATCTCCGGGCGCGAGGTCGGGTTGGCCGTCGCGCCTCGGCGGACCAGGTGTTGCGGGATGACCTCCAGGTTGGCCAGCTTCACGCCGTTGTCGACGACCTCGGCCTTACCCGCGACGATGCGGATGGGGTAGGTGAAGTCCTCGAATTCCAGGTTCACCCCGGCGATCCGGTCCAGCGTGAAGGTGTAGTCGGAGTCGCTGTCCGGGTCCGCCGGGCGCGTGACGGTCGTCGTGAAGTCGATCTCGCCGCCGTCCACCCTCAGGTCCTTCAGCCGGTCGAGCAGGTCCTGCTGCTTTTCCGACAGCGCGTTGAGCGAGTCTTTGTTGACCGGCAGGTTCTTGCCGACGACCGTGATGTTCAGCGGCCGGCCGCCGGAGCGCAGGCCGGCTGTGCCGTCGACCGTGACCACGCTTCGGCCTCGCGTGGCGCGAGTGTGGATGGTGGCCAGCCGCTCGTCGAACTCGACCGTGCCGGTGACCGAGTCGAGGCGGTAGGGGTATCGCCAGTACGTGGCCGAGATGCCGAGCAGTTTCGCCACGCCGGTCGTCTTGACCGGCCCGCCGCGCCGCGCCCGCCGCACGGATACGCTCGCGTCCACGTTGCCCGCGGGATCGTAGTTGTCCAGAACGGCCCCCACCGCCCCGGGCAGCGTGGCGATCATGGCCGGGTCCCGCGGGATCGTCACGTTGCGAAGGTCCAGCTTCATCTGGAACGCGGCGTCAGACGAGAAGCCGTCGTAATGGCCGAGCAGTTCGAACGGCTGGCCGTTCAACTTGCCCGTCAGCGGCGTCGACTTCCGCCCCGGCGGCTCCTTCGCGGCCAGACCGAGCAGTTCGGCCGGCCGGCGGTGCAGCAGGCCGGGGAACGCCGTTGCCTTGCCGGGGGCCTCCTCCTGCACGCCGAACGAGATGCTGCCCGGGGGGAATTCGTCGCGACCCTCCGGTGGCTGGTTCGCCACCCGCAGAACGATTCGGCCTCGCACATCGGTGAACTTGAGGATCGCCCCCGGACCGGCCTTGTCCGGCTGCGTCTTCGGTGCGTCGTCGCCGGTCAGGTCGGACAGCGGCAGGGTCATTTCGGTGCCCTGGCAGTCGAAGTCAACCTGCGCCCAGCCGGCGCCATAGTCGAACTTGATCTTCACCTTCTCCGGGGCGATGTGGTACCGCGCGATGCGCTTCTCGATCTCGCCGGGCAGTTGATCGAGGCTGCCGACGATGAAGATATTGGTCTCGATCCGAAGGGGCCTGAGCTGCACGCGCCCGGACAGCGGGGTCATCTTGATCGCGTCGCGGCCGGCCGCCTGGCCGGAAATGTGATACAGGTCGGGGATGTCCGGGTCCGGGCGCAACTCGGCCGACAACGGAATGTCCAGCGTCTTCATGGCGGGCTGGCCGGCGATCCGCGTGATGCCAATGTAGCGCGCCTCGCGCAATTCGATCAGCGGGAGCTTGATGGTAATCTCCCGCTCGGCGCGATCCTCGCGCGTGTAGCTGGCTTCGCCGCCGCGGGCATCCCGGATCCGCCGCATTTCCGGACGGACCGCGACGATCCGGCGCACCTTCAGCCGACCGGCCAGCAGCGAGCCGGGCGACAGTTCCAGCAGCACCTCGTCGGCCTTGAACAGCGCGGTCGGTGCCTTCGGGTCCTCCTGGCTGCTGGACGGCTCGCCGGGCGCGAACACCCGCAACGCCTTCAGGCGAATGCCCTCGAACGGCGAGAACCTGGCGTGGTCGATGCGGACGATGCGCCCGGTCAGGTCGGTCAGGTAATTCTCCGCCAGCCGCTTCACGCGGGCGCTGCTGGTGAAATACATGAACGTTCCGACGACCGACAGCAGCGCCACGAGCACGACTGCCCCGACCAGCCGGCGGCGGCGCGAGATGGTCCGCCAGAATCGCCGGCTGCGGTACCGCCGCGCCGCCAGCAGCCGGCGTCGTCGCGTGCGTCGTTTCAGTTCGCCCTGGAGGTCCATCGCCACCCGCAAAAAGGTCAGATCGTCTCGAACTTCAACTTCGCCAGCTTCCGGCTGACTTCCGTCATCCGCACGCGATCGTCGATGCGGAACGGGATGACCCACACCGGGCCGAGCTGGTCGCACAGCAGGAACACGCTCTCGCGATCCGCCGCCGGCACCTTGCGGTCCGACAGGAAGTCGCCCACCTTCTTCGTGCCCGACGCGCCCAGCGGCCAGAACCGGTCGCCCGGCCGGCGCGGGCGAATCACCAGCGGCGGGCGAAGCCGGTCCGCGTCGATCAGTTCCTCGCCCGCGGACCGCGCCGCCTTGAACGTTTCGAGCAGGTCCGGCCGGTTGTCCAGCAGCTCGATGACGAGCTGCCGCCGGCGGCGCGGCAGCGGCGTCACGCCCGGCAGTTGCACTGTCACCGCGGCGCCTTCGTCCGGCGCGACGGCAAACGTCGCCTCGCCCGCGCCGACGGATCGCCGCAGCACCACCTGCCCGCCGTGACGCTGGGCGATCATCTCGCCCGGCAGGCTCACTCGCTTGCCCGACTCCTCCTGCTCCGCCAGCCGCATCACCGCTTTCAGGTGCCGCAGCCCGATCTCCGCTTCCCGCGGGCCCAGAGACATTATCGCCTGGCGGATGAGTTCGGCCTGAAGAATCCGGCCCTTGCCCGACAGCGACGCCGCGTTCAGCGACAGTTCCACGTCCGTCCGGTCCACGATCAGGCTGGACAGCGTCCGCCTGGCGGTCTCCTCGATGAACGTGTTCACCCAGCCGCTCAACTCGCCCAGCCGGAGCAGCGCCGCGACGACGCCGGGGTTGCCGCGCTCGCCGAGCAGCGGGATCAACTCGTGCCGCAGCCAGTTCCGCATCGGCTCGGGCGCCAGGTTGCTGGCGTCCTTGCGGAACGGGATGCCGTTGACCGCCAGAAACCGCTCGATCAGCCGGCGGCGGAAGCTGAGCAGCGGGCGGATCAGTTGGATCGCCCGGCCGTCGTTGAGCGCGGCGTCAGCCGACAGCGTCCGCACGCGCGGGATGCCCGCGAGCCCGCGCGGGCCGGTGCCGCGAATGATCCGCTGAAGGATCGTCTCGGCGTTGTCGTCGGCGTGATGCCCGGTCGCGACCAGGCGGCAATCCTGCTGCCGAGCCAGCCGGGCGAAGAAATCGTATCTCGCCGTCCGCCCGGCCCGCTCCAGCCCGCCGCCGGCGGGGCCGAGCTGCGCCGGCACGTCGACGGTTTCGATCGTGCAGGGCAGGCCGAGCGTCGCCGACTGGGCCGCAACGAACTCGGCGTCGGCGTCGCTGTCCGCCCCGCGGGTGCGATGGTTCAGATGCGCCACGTGCAGCCGGAGACCCATGTTGAACGCCTGGTTCGCCGCCGCCAAGCCGTGCAACAACGCCATG
>JAQTVL010000326.1 GCA_028706835.1 Phycisphaerae bacterium
TGGAAGGCGATCCGCACAGCGTGATCGAGGGCATGACCATCGGCGCGTTCGCCATCGGCGCCAGCCAGGGCTACGCCTACATCCGGGCCGAGTATCCGCTCGCGGTCAAGCGGTTCGAGCACGCCCTGGTGCAGGCTCGCGAGTATGGCCTGCTCGGCAAGAACATCATGAACAGCGGGTTCGATTTCGACATCGAGATCCGCATGGGCAGCGGCGCATTCGTCTGCGGCGAAGAGACCGCCCTGATGACCAGCATCGAGGGCAACCGCGGCGAGCCGAGGCCTCGGCCGCCCTTCCCCGCCACCAAGGGGCTGTGGGGCAAGCCGAGCTGCCTGAACAACGTCGAGACGTTCGCCAACGTCGCCCCGATCATGCTCAAGGGCGCCGACTGGTTCGCATCCTACGGCACGGAAAAGAGCAAGGGCACGAAGGTGTTCGCCCTGGCCGGCGCGGTCGTCAACACCGGCCTGGTCGAGGTTCCCATCGGCATCCCGCTCGGCGAGATCATCTACGACATCGGCGGCGGCATCCCTGGCGGCAAGAAGTTCAAGGCCGCCCAGATGGGCGGGCCCAGCGGCGGCTGCATCCCAAAGCAGCACCTCAACGTCCCGGTCGACT
This sequence comes from Phycisphaerae bacterium, assembly GCA_028706835.1. Lineage (GTDB taxonomy): Bacteria > Planctomycetota > Phycisphaerae > JAJVII01 > JAJVII01 > STB-87. Next base: position 619 of record JAQTVL010000326.1, read on the forward strand.
ACCAGTCGCTGACGGAGCTCGGCGCGATCATGGGCTCCGGCGGCCTGATTGTCATGGACGAGGATTCCTGCATGGTCGACGTGGCCCGCTTCTTCCTGGACTTCGTCCAGGACGAGAGCTGCGGCAAGTGCCCCCCCTGCCGCGTCGGCACCAAGCGCATGCTCGAAATTGTCACGCGAATCTGCAACGGCCAGGGCGTCGAGGGCGACATCGAGCGGCTGATCGACCTGGGCAACAAGATCAAGGACACCGCGCTGTGCGGCCTGGGCCAGACAGCCCCCAACCCCGTGCTCTCGACGATCCGATATTTCCGCGACGAGTATGAGGCCCACATCCGCTACAAGCGATGCCCCGCCGGCGTCTGCCCGGCGCTGGTGAAGGCGCCGTGCTCCAACGCCTGCCCCGCCGGCGTGAACGTCCCCGGCTTCGTCTCGCTCGTCGGCGAGAAACGCTACGCCGAGGCTCTCCAGGCGCACCGCAACCGCAACCCGTTCGCCAGCGTCTGCGCCCGCGTCTGTTTCCACACCTGCGAGGACAAGTGCCGGCGTGCCACGCTCGATGAGCCGGTCGCCGTCCGAGGCCTCAAGCGGTTCATGGCCGAGCAGGAAGTGACCGTGCAATTGCCCGAGGTGCTGGAGAACCCCGCCAACGCCACGCGAAAGATCGCCATCATCGGCGCCGGCCCTGCCGGCCTGAGCTGCGGCTACTTCCTCGCCCGCCTGGGCTACCAGCCCAAGGTGTTCGAGTCGGAACCGCGGCCGGGCGGAATGCTGGTGCAGGCGATCCCAGCCTACCGCCTGCCACGCGAAGAGCTCGCCCGCGAGATTCGCATGATCGAGCGGCTGGGAGTGGTGATCGAAACCAACACGAAGCTCGGCCGGGACTTCACGCTCCAAGGCCTGCGCGAGCAGGGCTACGAGGCGGTGTTTCTGGGCGTGGGCGCCCCGCGCGGGGCGCAGCTCGGCATCCCCGGCGAGGGCGTCGAGGGTGTCACCGAATCGCTCGCGTTCCTGCGCGAATTCAACATCCGAGGCACGGTCAAGGTCGGCAACGACGTGGCCGTCATCGGCGGCGGAAACTCCGCCATTGACGCCGCCCGCACCGCGATGCGGCTGGGCGCCAGAAGCGTCACGCTCCTGTATCGCCGCAGCCGGGCCGAGATGCCCGCCTACGCCGAGGAGATCGAAGAGGCGTTGCGCGAAGGCGTTCGCCTCGAAGTGCTCACCACGCCGCTGGAAGCGCTCTACGAGAACGGCCGGGTCACTGGCGTCCGCTGTCAGCGGATGGCCCTGGGCGAGTTCGACCGCACCGGCCGCCGAAAGCCGATCGCCGGCGCGGACGGCGAACACGTCGTCAAGGCCGACCAGGTGATCGCCGGCATCGGCCAGGCCCTCGACGCCGAACAGATGCTCGGTGGCCTGGCAGTCAAGCTCGACCGGAGCGGATTCCTGACGGCCAACCCGGACACCGGCCAAACGTCCACGCCGTGGATATTCGCCGGCGGCGATGCGGTGAACGGGCCGTCGTCGGTGGTTGAAGCCATCGCCGCGGGCGAACGGGCAGCCGTCGGCATCGACCAGTTCCTGTCCGGCGCGACCCACGCCTTCTGGCGCGAAGATCGGCCGATCGACACCTTCTTCGATCCGGACGCCGACCCGCAGCTCTACCCGCGGGCCAGCGTGCAGTTGCTCCCGGTGAAGAAGCGGAAAAACAACTTCCAGGAAGTGGAACTGCCATGGGCCGAGGCCATCGCACGCCGCGAGGCCAGGCGATGCCTCCGGTGCGACTATCGGTGCGAGGCGAAGTGAGGACGTATCAGCCCTCTCCCCCTGGGAGAGGCCTAACGCGATTAGGGAGTTTGTGCAATGCCGACGATCACAATCGACAGTCTCAACGTCACCGTCCCGGAAGGGACAACCATCCTCGAAGCGGCCCGAGAGGCGAATATCCGCATCCCCACGCTCTGCCACCTGAAGGATGTCCAGGCGATCGGCGCCTGCCGCGTGTGCCTAGTCGAGGTGACCGGCTCGCGCTCGCTGGTCGCAAGTTGCACCATGCCGGTGGCCGACAAGATGCAGATTCGCACGAGCAGCAAACGCGTCCGCGACGCCCGGCGCACGGTCGTCGAACTGCTGCTGAGCGAACACGACGGCGACTGCCAGACCTGCCACCGCAGCGACGACTGCGACCTGCGGCAACTGGCCCGCGAACTCGGCGTGCAGGACGTGAAATACGCCGGCGGCCGGGCTCCGCGCGTCCGCGACGAGAGCACGCCGGCGCTCATCCGCGAGACCGCCAAGTGCATTCTCTGCCGACGCTGCGTCACGGTGTGCAGCCAGATTCAGGGCGTAGCCGCGCTGTTCCCGCAGGGCCGCGGCTTTAAGACCACGGTCGGACCTGCCTTCACCAGCACGCTGAACGACGTCGTCTGCGTGCAGTGCGGCCAGTGCAGCGCGGTCTGCCCCGTCGGCGCGATCAGCGAGCGAGACCAGATCGCCGATGTCTGGGCCGCCCTGGACAACCCAGCCAAGCACGTTGTCGTCCAGACCGCCCCAGCCATCCGGGCGGCGTTGGGCGAATGCTTCGGCCTACCGGCTGGCACGCTTGTCACCGGCAAGATGGTGACGGCGCTCAAGCGGCTGGGCTTCGCCGCGGTGTTCGACACGAACTTCGCCGCCGACCTGACGATCATGGAGGAAGGCACGGAGTTGCTGACCCGGCTGAAGGCGGCATTGGTCGACAAGAGGCCGGTCGCACTACCCATGTTCACCAGTTGCTCGCCGGGGTGGATCAAGTTCATGGAGCACTACTACCCCGACATGCTCGCCAACCTGTCGACGTGCAAGAGCCCGCAGCAGATGTTCGGGGCGCTGGCCAAGACCTATTACGCCGCCAGGATCGGCAAGAAGCCCGAGGACATCTTCGTCGTTTCGGTCATGCCCTGCACCGCGAAAAAGTACGAATCGCAGCGGCCGGAGATGAACTCCTCCGGCGTGCGGGACGTGGACGTCGTGTTGACAACCCGCGAACTTGGCCGGATGATCCTCCAGACCGGCATCGACTTCGTGTCGCTGCCGGACACGCCAATGGACTCGCCGATGGGCGAATCCACGGGCGCCGCGGACATCTTCGCCAACACCGGCGGCGTGATGGAGGCTGCACTGCGAACGGCCTACGAGATCGTGACCGGCCGGGAGTTGCCCTTCGCCAACCTGCACGTCACCCCGGTCGAGGGGCTGGAGGGCATCAAGGAGGCCGCGATCACCATCGAGAACGCTACGCCCGACTGGGCGTTCCTCAACGGCGCGACGCTCAAGATCGCCGTCGCACACGGGCTGAGCAACGCCCGCACGCTGCTCGAGGAAATCCGCGCAGGCCGGGCCAGCTATCACTTCGTCGAGGTGATGACCTGCCCCGGCGGGTGCATCGGCGGCGGCGGGCAGCCCCGCATGACAACCAACGAGATTCGCAAGGCCCGCATCGGCGCGATCTATCGCGAGGACGAAGGCAAGCCGTTGCGGAAGAGCCACACGAATCCAGCGGTGCTGAAGCTATACGCCGAGTTCCTGGGCGCCCCGCTCGGCGAAAAGAGCCACCATCTGCTGCACACGCACTACACCGAGCGCGGCCGCGGGTGAGAGGAGCCATGTCCGCTTCGCATACCATCCTGCTCGTCGATGACGACGCCGATTTCGTGGACATGAATCGCCAGGTCCTCGAAACCGCCGGTTACGCCGTCGTCTGCGCCGCCACCACGCAGGACGCCCTGGCCCGCCTGGCGGCCGGGACGTGCGACCTGGTCGTCACCGACCTGATGATGGGGTCGCTGGATTCCGGCTTTTCGCTCGCAGCCGAGATTCGGCAGACCGCCCACCTCCGCCACATCCCCGTGATCATGGCGACCTCAGTGTCCCGCCACGCGGGGCTGGATTTCCGCCCGCGAACGCAGGATGAACTGGCCAGAATGAACGTGGATGCCTACTTCGACAAACCCGTCCGCCCGGACGCGCTGATCGCCAAGATTGAAGAATTGCTCAAGCGCTGAGGCGAGTCTTACGTCCCCGATGACGTCAACTTCGCAAGCAACTGTCGCAGCGTGTCCTCCGCCGCCGACGACAGGTCCAGCGTGCCCGCAGCCACCGCCCGGGCCAGGTCGCTTACTCGCGGGTCGGAGTCGGCGATTTCCTGCAACCGCTGGCCGAGCAGCATTTCGGCCTCTTGCAGCAGTTCCGTGCGAACCTGGTGCCAGTCCGCGGCCGGGCGGTCGGCCAGCATGCCGTCCAACTGCTCCACCACCGCGGCCACGCCGTCGCCGGTCGACGCGACCGTCCGCAGGATCGGCGGGACGACCCGCCGCGGGCCGACGCGGGCCGGATCGCCGGAGCCGGGGTTCGGCTCCAGCGCATCGCGGAGTTCCTGCTCGATGCGATCCACGCCGGGGTGATCGGCCTTGTTGATCACGACCAGGTGCGCGACCTCGATCAGCCCGGCCTTTTCCCACTGCACGCCGTCGCCCGTGCCGGGCATCACCATCAGCATGACCACGTCGGCCACACGCAGCACGGCCAACTCCGCCTGGCCCACGCCGATCGTCTCGACCAGCACAACGTCGTAACCGAACCGTTCGAGCAGCCGGCTGATCCAGCGGACCGAAGCGGACAACCCGCCAGCAACGCCCCGGCTGGACAGCGACCGGATGAACACGTCGTCGTCGCCGGCGGCGGCCTCCGCCATCCGCAACCGGTCGCCGAGCAGCGCCCCGCCGGAGATCGGGCTCTGCGGATCGACCGCGAGCACCGCGACGCGCTTGCCGCGGGCGCGGAAGCCGCTGATCAGCCGGCCGAGCAAAGTCGACTTGCCGACGCCCGGCGGCCCGGTAATGCCGAT
>JAQTVL010000327.1 GCA_028706835.1 Phycisphaerae bacterium
CGACCGTACCAGCGGATATCCGCCGCCGGAAACGCCGTGATCGCCTCGATGTGAATCGCATCCATCGCAGCCGACGCGGCCGCACGGAACGCCGGATCGGTGTTCCGTGAATCCCAGTTCTCCGCCTCAAACGTCACCATCGAAACAGGGTAGCCGTTCAGGGCCTCCGTCACCCACTGCGCCTGCGTGCGAAACCGTGCGATCTCAGAGAGAAATGCCTCACCCTGAAGGTCGGGCTGTTCTTTGCCAAGGTTGCGGAACGGAAAACAGTACAGGCCGAGCCGTGCCTCCGTCGCCACCGCATTGCGAATCAGACTGGGTGACTGTGCCTCCATCGTCACGGTCACACTGCCCATGATCCGGGCCAGTTCGTGCAACACAGGGTTTCCGGGCCGGGCCATCATGGGGCCGTAGAGACCGCTGGACCAATGCACCTTCGGCAGTACGGACAGTTTCCGGAGGCGAAGATAAATCGCATCCTCGGCGGCCCGCGCCTTCGCCTCCGCTGCCCGTGCCTGCGACTGGCTGAGACTGTAATCCGCCAGCAAACCAACGCCCGCCCGAATTGATTCGATCTCGTCAGCGTTCATAAGCTCACCTGTACTTCGCATAGAGTTTCGCATCGCAGCCGATCGTCGTGGGCACCCAGTACCGCACCGTGTCGCCGACACAGTCGCCCGGCCGCCGCCGCCTCAATTTGTGCAATGCGTCTGTTCATGCACCCCCTCCGGGTCGCGATGCCGCAACCTGCTTGCCGTAGCCGCGGAAAAACGCGGTCATGGGCTTTTCCATGTGCGGCTTGGTTTTCAAAATCACACCGCCAACCCGCCCAACCATCGGCGTCGAACACAATCCGGAGATCATTCCGCACGAACAAATCACCAGGCAGCGTCGACCCCCACCGCGCCATCACCCGACCATCAGGCCCAAATGCCACCGAGTACGGACCCAGGCCGATTTTTGCCCGCTCGAACTCAGCCGTGAATGTGTCGTCAAAATGGATCGGTGCGTCATTCATTAGATCACGCCCACTTTACTCATTGCAGACCGTTTCTTAATTCCTGAATTCCGCGCGGACAACATGCTTGTTCAATGCGTCCCGCTGCCTGTCGTTTGCGTGCTCATCATTCATCAGTAATACCAGCTGCCTGTCTATGTCGCCGAACGATTCGCAGAGCCGCGCTTCATGTTCGGAGCGGAGGGCCATATCATTTGCCAGCCAGGGCCGCGTCCAACTTGTTTTCGATGCGTTCCAAACGCTTTTCCACGCGGTCGACAACCTCCTTCGATGCCTTGCCTTCAATGGCCTTTTCGTTGGCACAGACCCGCGTACTTAGGACGCCCCACAGCACGCCTGCGCCCGCGATGGCGATAATCCACCCGACAACCGTTTGCGCCATCCGCATGCGTTTTTCGCCGTTGCCGTTGGTGACGGCCTTAACCTCGTCACTTCTGGTCATGCCTAGCTCGCTTTCTCGGTCAGCACCAGATTTGCGAATACGCCAGCGGCAAGTGTGCCCGTGCCATGCGTGGCATTAATGTCCACCTCCAGCACGTCGCCGTCACTGAGGGTGGTTGTGCTGATCGTAGCAGACACAAGCTGCCGCGCAGTGTGACTTGATGTCAGGCTGATAGCGGCCGAAAGCACGGATGTGCCGTTTTTCAAAAGATCCACCGCACAGGTGTCATTTCCTGCCGCGGCGGTAATGCTCCCAGCCTCGAAATGCAGCAGTGTTCCGCTGGTGCCATACACCACATGCGCCGGCCACCGCTCATCGGAGGCGCTTGCCGTAGACTTCTGGGACACGCAGATTTGATGTTGATGCTCCAGTTTCGACGCGTTGATGTCAGCGGAGGCGTTAACCCCCGCGTTTGTCAGCGTCCCTGCTGGAACCGTCAGTGTTTGGCATGACAGGTTTCCCGCCACGTACTGATCGCCGGTGATTTTGCTTACGAGTGCCATCGGTTACAATCTCCGCAATGTTGCGCCTAAGTAATTGCTCGGCCACGCCGCCGCCCACGTCAAGCAGTGTTCCGGGCGGTGATATGCCATACGTTTTTATGAGTTTCACGCGCATTCTTTCACCTTTGGAATTATGTGGCTTGGCAGTTCCCGCGTCGTCAGCTTGCTGCTGTATACATGCACCGTCTTATAGTCAGGCGAACCGAGCGGCGGCGGGAACGAGCATACAAGCTGATAGTGCCCTATGTTGATTTGCGGGCACAGATACACCTGCAATCCGGCCGCCTCAACTCGCTGCCAAAACGAAATATCGGAGTCCGTACGCCCTTCACCCCACCGACCATCCGGACCCGGCCGCGGTTGAAACCACGGTTTTTCCAGTTTCTCAAAAACGCTTGCCCGAATCAGGGTCAAACCAAAATGCCCGGTCGCAATCGGAACAATGTCGGTGTTGATCGGGAACGTCTCTTGGTCTTTAATCATGCCGGTCGTCCTGTCATGGAACCCGGCGAGAACCCCGTCCGCTTCGCGCTTGACCTGCATCGGAACAAACGCGGCCGCATCCGGCTTCATAAGAGCAAGCCGCATGAGCGCGACCACATGCTCACGCTTGAACCATGTGTCATAGTCGATGGTCAGGATGTACTCGGCACCTTCGGAAATTGCTTCCTCAATGAGGCGCGTAAGAATCTGATCCCAAAACACGCCCGTCCCTTTACGGAACTGACAGCCCAGCGGAAGAATGGCCTGCATCGCACAGTGCATGTTGTCCGTGAAAGCCAGGCGGGGAACGCTTATTACCGCGTGAACTTTTGACATATCCACGTTGACCCGCTTGGTTGCGCCCTTGGTCCCTTGCAGGTTCAGGCTTATAGGCAGACTTGCACAGTCTTTGGCTTCGCTCTCCCACGTCGTTATGTCTGTTATGCCCGCCTCGGTCATAACCCGCCGCAGCAGTTCCTCGTCGAACAGGCTGCGATGAAAGTCGTTTTCGTCTGTCTGTCCGCCCATGACATAACCGGCCGTGGGCTCTTCTTTGCCGTCGAGGTAATTTGAGGCAACCTTTTTGAAGTCGGGCACGGCGATTTTCAGCACGCCGCCAACTTTCAGCTTTTGCACCCAATGGTTGACGACCTGCGGCACTTCCGCCCGGCCAAAATGTTCCAACACATGCGAGGCCCGGATTTCGTCGCACGAGCCGTCGGGTACATCGAGAGGATAGATTTCCTGTCCGTTTTTGCGGTCGAGGTTTTCGTGGCCGTCAAGCGGGATGTCGCCCGCACCAAGGTTCAGCTTCATCGCTTCGCTTCCTTTCAAAACTCTTTGCCGCCGTGCATGGGCTCGCGGGTCGTGTTGAATCGCTGCTTGTGCAGCAACGCTTCGCTGATCTTGAACCCGTGGCCAATCTCCATTCCCATCAGGATTCCGAGAGCATCGGAAAGCTGAACATCAACCCCGCCGTAGTACTTGATATTCTTGTCCGGCGGGTTTCCGAAACGCAGGCATTCGAGGGCTTCGCTGATTTCGCTGTGCAGCTTGGCCATTTGAATGGCCGGGTGCGCCACGCTTGGGTCGTCCCAAAAACCCTTGCTTGCGTTGATGTCGTACTGCCGACGCGCGACCCTGGCATATGCTTTCAAGAACTCTTCATCGTGGAACGGATTTGGCTCGCTTGCCGTGCCCTGCCGGATGTCGCAGGCCGCGACATGCTCCTTGTCGTGGAATACCCTGCGGAATCCGTAGCCGACGTTTCGGCCGTAGACAATTTCAGCCAGTCGTGGCAAGCGGCAAACACTGATGGTCGGATAGGCGGCCCGGATCGCCTCGAACACCTGCTCAAATGTCAGTGTGTCGCCGCGGTCCCAGTCGGCGTCAATCACGCCGATACAAGGCGTCTTACCCTCTGCAATCACCGCGTCTATGAGCGCCTTGTGCCCCTCGTGGAACGGCTGGAACCGGCCCGGGATAAGCGTGTATTTCTCACTCATAGCCCAGCCTCCGATTCAGGTCGCCGTGACACTTGTCAAAGAGCGTAAGGTCGGACTCGGACATCTGTTTTTTCCAGACGCCGACCCGGTCCTTGAAGAGGTAGGGAAACTCTTTCTGCTTCTCGGCGAAGTCGTCGATGTACTCGGCAAGAGGCTCGCGTCCGAGGGCCTGCTCCAGTTGCGGCAGCACGATTTCGTTGGGCCGCTCGACCATATCCTCAAAGCGGATAACCGCGGTATTTGGTCGTTCAGTTGGGGCCCACGCATGCCAGTACGCAGACCATGAGCCGAACATGCACCGCTGGCCTGTAATGGCCTGGTCCAGCGGAAGCCACCAGAAGTTGCTCAGCGAGCACACCGCATCACGCCCGTCCCGTATTACAAACAATGCGGGGTGGTCGTCTTCCGGTAAGTCGTGCGTCTTGATGAACGTGGCCTCTTTCTGCTGCCGCAGATACTCAAACGACATATACGGGTCACGCTGACACTTTTTGATAAATGCGTCGCCGCCAGGGAATAGGCTTTCCAACTCAGGTTCGGGGTACTTGCTGTAGCATGTGATCCCGAACGAGTCCTTGAGGATTTGCCGCAACAGCGTAGAGCCGTTGTGCGGCCAGCCCGCAATCCATATGATCATCTGTCTTCCTTTCACTTGATGTGCCACATCCTTTGGGGCGGCCGGGCAACCCGCTCCGCCCCGTGAAAGGATGCGACGGTCCTTGGGTTACGTGGTAACAATCTTGCAGATGCTCGCGTCACTGGTCGCGCCGCTGTTGGTCAGCGTCCGCGTGGCCGCAGTGTCCTTGCTCTCACGGCTACGGAACAGGTCGGCGTGTGCGCCCACAACGAGTGACTGCCCCGGCGTGATACTCAGGCCGAGGTATCGCTTGCGGTCGCGAAGGTCGATCTGGAATTCGACGATGCCGCCACCCGCAAGTGCAGTCGTCGGGATGACAAACCCCACCGAGGCACTTGTGGCCGTACCGCCGGTTAAGGCGACAATGGCACTCATCGACGATACCGATGTGACGGTATCGCTCTCTTTGATATTGAGCGTTGAGAAGACCGCAGAGGTCGTGGCGTTAGTGCCCGCGTGAACGCGGACAACTGCGGCCTCGTGACCTGCATGGTCAAACACGAGTGTTGCAGTCGCATTCGTCGCCACCGTGGCAGGTCGCAGACTTGCAACCGCGCCTTGGAATCTTTCTAACGTGGTATTAACTCCGAAACGGTTTGCGGTTGATGGTTAGCTCGCGGCCGAAATTAGGCCAACAACGGGGCCGGCGGCGGTAGAGCTGCCGTAGCTATGAACGCAGATGTCCCACCGCTCGGTCCAGCGGAGCGCTTTTTCGTCGGACTCGAACACGTTCGTTGAGCCAATGGTGGCACTGTCACTGACCGCGATGGTCGACGCTTGCCGGTCGCCGTAGTCGGCGGCCAAACGAAGATCGCCGAACAGGCAGTTGATTTGGCTATTTACGTCTGCGGTCGGAAGGACTTCAGTCCACACGACGGGGTAACCCATGAACAGCACGTTACTTGTGCCGC
>JAQTVL010000328.1 GCA_028706835.1 Phycisphaerae bacterium
CTGCTCTCTCGCCTCGGGCATCGACCCGCGAAGTGCGGCAGACTCCCCCGCAATCTCTGCAATCCCCTCGTTAGAAAGGTAGCTAGGCTAGCGAAGTGCAAACAGGCCCAAGTAATGACGATGCTGCGGAAGGTGCGTCTGGAAGAGAAGCCGCCGAAACTAGACGACATCGATGCCGTCCTGAAGGAGGCGATCAGGAACGCCTTTCCAGCTCTCCGGGCGAGCCGAACCAGGGACGTTGATAGTTTGGCCAACCAGTTACTGGGGGAATTCCAGCGCGCCTCATCGCTTGCTCCGGACCGTTCGGTTCACCACTACTGGTGTTTGCAGGAGGATCCCGCCAGAGCGGAAGACAAGGCTATCATTGCGGCCAAGCGATTCACTCGTGCGAGAATTGAGCAAATCGTCTGCGCAGTTCCGGGCGCGTCGCCTGAGGGACCTAGGGCAATCGGGCATGTGTGTTCTCCAGGTCTGGTGAACGTGCCACCACTGCCTATGCACTACTTTCCTCGCCCTGAGTTCCTGGCATCACTGAACGCTAAGCTGCTTACTTCCCAAGACCTGCGCACAGGAGCCGCCCCAGGCATCGTCGGGGTTTGGGGCATGGGCGGCATCGGCAAGACAGTGCTGGCTAACGCGGTTGCGCGCCATCCTCAGATCCGGCAGGCATTCGGCGACGGCGTCTACTGGCTCACCCTTGGCCAACGACCTCACATCAGGCAGCTTCAGCGAGGGCTGGCCGTGCAATTAGGTGGTGACAACCAGATCACAGATCGGCTCTCCGGCAAGGAGCAACTGCGCTTGCTCCTCGCCGATCGGGCGATACTGATCATTCTCGATGACTGCTGGCAGCGGGACCATGCTGACGCCTTCAACGTCGCCGGCCCCCGCTGCAGGATTTTGCTGACCACACGTGACGTCGGGCTAGTGGCCGCGCTCGCCGGACGCACAAACCATTACCGGGTTGACCTGCCCACCCTCGTCGAAGCTCGAGCTATCCTGGGCAACGCGGCTGATGTGCCACCGGAAGGACTCCCGCCTGAGACCCGCCCAATCATCAAGGAATGTGGACGGTTGCCGCTAGCCCTGGCCTTGTGCGGGGGCATGGTTCACGGAGGCAGCTCATGGCAGAGCGTTCTGGCCGCGCTGCGTGAACACGACCTGAAGTTCTTGTCCACCGAACACCCTGGTGAAGCAAAGCACCGGGACGCCTGGAAAGCGATGGACGTTAGCCTGCGCGCACTGCCGGCCAGCGAACGACAACGGTTCGCCGAACTAGCCGTGTTCGACCGCAACTCTGGGGTGCCCGCTGGGGCCGTGGCGACGCTTTGGCGCCGCACAGCGAACCTGACCGAGCGCGAAACTGAGGCGCTACTGGCGAAGTTCATCCGCCGGTCGCTCCTGCAAGGACCGACCGTCGCCGATGGACGTGGCGTTACCCACATAGGCCTGCACGACATTTTGCACCATTTCGCCACTGGCATGGCTATCCAGCAGTTCGGTTCCTTCATCGCTTTGCACGAGTTACTGCTTGACGCCTACCGATCACAGTGCCCCGACGGCTGGGCCAGTGGGCCCGATGACGGATACTACTTTCAGAATTTGTGCAAACACTTGACCCTCGCAGGCTCTTACGACCAATTGCACGCCGTGTTGACTGACGATCGGTTTATAGACGGACAGATTCGGGCATCTGGCGCCTATCACTTGTCCATAGGTGCTCTATCTGACGCCATAGAGTCCTTTGCGGCGGATGCCAATGATACATATGATCCTTGGCTGTGCGAACTCGTACTTCGCCGGGCGCAGGTTTGTGGCCGGGGACTGGCAGACCTGGGCGACATTCTGTCGCAGTTCAGGACAGGCACTCTCACCATGGACGACCTCTGGCGATGCTTGGACAGACTGGAGGACCAACGGTGCGTCGCGGTATGCCTCCACTTTCTAACGCTTGAGGCACGCAGAACGCCTGCACCAAAACAACCGGTCGCAGGTGCCATCATGAGCTACTGTCTTCGTCGCATTGACCGCTCCCAATTGCCGATTGGCCTAGAGCAGCTAACAGGAATCCCATATCTCGCTCGTGCATTCGTCACCACCACGAGTGCATTGGCCGATCCCCGACTCCCGCGCCTCTTCGAGCTCATATTTCGCGAGAACTATGAGCCCTGCTTCTCCGCAGTGATCCAGCATCTTCGTGACCGCCGCTCCCAAGGGAGAGAGAATCCCGCCCGTGTGCTTGGCTGCCTGAGAGATGCAGTGCAACTTGTCGCCGAACTTCGGGTGCGTCCGGAACAGCAGGACAAAATGGCGGCGGGCATCCTAGTTGCCGCTGCCCGAGTTGCTGGAGAGGTCGGCCTGAGCGACGTCGCCATTCAATTTGCTGACGACGCAGATCGCATGACCATGCTCCAGAGATCGAAAGACGACAACTGGGTGGATCTCCGGTGCAATATTGTCGAATGTCTTGTTCGTCTCGGGATGGCGGAACGTGCGGTGGACGTCCTGATGACCGCCATTCCTGCACCGAAGCACGGCGCCCTTACCTATGGGCGTGTCCTGTGCGTACTGAAGACGCTCGCTGAAAATGCTGGCGCTTTGAGAGGAACGCATGGGTTCGAGCCCTTGCTCTCCCGGCTGATCGCATGCAGCCCGCACGATCCTGTCGGCAGGTGGCCGGAACATGCGTGTGCGGAACTGGCAGTCACACTTCTGGGCATTGGACAAGAAGAAGCTGGGTTTGCGGTCCTTGGGGAGGTACAAAGTCTCCCTGCTCGCATTGACGCCTGTTGCTCTCTGATCACGACGTCCTTGCGCACGACCATGGTGGGGGGGCATAGTCCGGTGGAAACACAGCGTGTCAACCGACTACTTCGCACGATTGGCATTCCGCCCTCAAATCCTACTGGCATCATGGAGGACGGGCAATTCGCCTCGGATTCCGACTTGACCCATCTTGTGAACGTATTGGACGGGCTGAGGGATAAGAATACGTGTGCGGAGGTCGAGTACATCATCGGCGGTATCTTCCGGGTGTCCGCGGTGCTCTTCTCACTGGGAAGGCCAGATGAAGGTCGACAACTCGTTAGACACGCCGACACGGCAGCGATGCGGCTCTTGGATGCACGTACGCAAATTACGGTCCGATGTGCTGGGATCACGGCTCTCTCCCAGTCGTCTGCCCCTGCTGAGATGTGGGGCGCCCTCTCGAAACGCGCCTTAGAGCTTGCCCGTGGTATCAGCAATCCGATCTATCATGCCGGCGCTCTCGGCGAACTGTCGACAGCAAGCGCAACTGCAGGCATGGCAGACATATGCTGGTGGAGGAGCATAGTCGAGGATGCGGGCACAATCCCCGAACTGCACGCCCAGTACATTTGTCAGATTGGCGAAAGTATGCTTAGGGTCAATGTCCTAGACTCCCATCTATGGTCCTGCCTGGCTACCTGTCTCGCAGTAGAAGAGGGGGCATCCAAGAGCCGGTCATGCTACTTCGGTGAGCTCGTGCGTGCAGTAACGCGATCCTGCCCGACGGCTGCCACCATCTGGCATATCCTCTTTTCGGGTGTCGCCGCATTCCCATCGGGGGACATTGCCGATCGCGAGATCGCCTATCAAGACCTTGCAGAAGGGCTTGCCAGAGTCGGACGATGGGAGATGGTGTACGAATGCTTGCGACACCTGAGTGAGCCATTGTCCAATGAGGTAATTGATCGGATTGTGCGGCAGGCGTCCAGCTTTGAGCAGTTGCAGGAGCTCCAGTCGTTTGCTGTAGCCGCTGAGAGGCGCGATCGTGCTCTGCTTGATATTGGCATGGCGATGTCGCGATTGGGAGATTTGAGCGAGAAGGCGGATCTGTCCATCAGCGACCGTGCGATGTCCGTGCGTCTCAACTACGCGACTGCTGACACTGCAGTAACTCTGGGTAATGTGATGAGAGCAGACGATCTTGTTGAGGCGACGTTTCGGCACGAGGATCGTGCCCCACCCTGGCCCGACGCTGACTGTATTGCCTTGGCGATGGGGGCAGCGGGCACCATAGTTATTGGTCGCGGAATTGCGGAATTGACTGACCTGCGAGACCACGCCGCCGAAAAACGCAGCCGTGTTTCCATTGACGCCGCGTTTGCTCTTGCCCTGGCTCGCCAGGACCGCCAGAAGGACGCCATCACCCTCGCTATCAGGGCCAAGAATGGCATTGCGGGATTGCCGTGGTATCATCGACGTGATGGCGACATCGAGGCGACAGCATGTGCATTAGCTCTTTCTGGCGATTACGCGGACGCTGCTGCCGTGGTGTTCTGTCCGCGAGATGGCCAGCCGTGGAACTGGCAGGAGGGGGTGATCCGGGCGACACTGGCGAGCGGTCAGGTTCACGGTGATGACTTGGAGTCACTAATGCGGCTAGCATGCAGACTTGTTGCTATGAGGGACCTCCACGGGTGGGGGTACCGCCAATTGCTTCGCAGGACAATGCGCGCCATAGCTCGAACGTCTGCGATGGGGATTCTGCTGGCCAACTACGAGTCTGAGGCGAGCGCCGACGACATGCTCGATGCGATTGCCTGGATTGGACTGGGGGACGCGTATCTGGAGGAGCATAACCGTGATGGGGCGGAACGTGCGTTTGACAGGGCAGAGGGTATTACGCACCGTGCCAACGAGAGACATGCGCAGTCCTTCGTGAATCGCTGGGGATTCGGAATCGAGACGGCCCGGCACCTTGCAGGCGGGTCAGCGTTCCGGGAACTCACTGCTCATTTTGCAGAAGTCGGTCAGTGGGCGCGCGCTGCACGAGCGGCAGAGAGTGTGGTGGGCGCAGTTGAGAAGTGTGGCGCCTACCGTGAGCTGGGGATAGCTTATTGTGCCGCTGGTCGCGTTTCCGAAGGTGTGGATTACCTGAACAAGGCGTTTGGTATGGCCTTGCATATGAGACCAAACTACAGTTTTCTGGCTGGAGAGATAGTCAGAGCCGCCGCAGAACATGGGCTTATTGCGTTTGCCCTTCAGCATTGTGATGCACTTGAGAATAGCTATGAGGAAAAATGTGTTATCTGTGCTCTCGCGGAAGGCATTGTGATCCGTCCCCAATCTGCTTCGTTGAGTCATCTAGTTGCAGTCGTAAGGGCAGCGCGCGAGATTAAGGGCGAGTACCCAGAGGCCCTTTGCGCTGCTGGGCGAATGATGGTGGCGAGGAAAGAGCGCGCTGCCGGAGTGGAACTGGTGCGAGAGGCCTGGGCTACTGTGGGTGGTCCGTTTGGGTGCCTTGCCAGAGGTGAGGAGAGGCGTGAAGAAGTATGTCTTGCGATCATTGAGGGATTTGCGGAGGCTGGGGAGGTAGATAGGGCAATATCAGTGTTCACAGATTGCGTTCGGAGAAGCTGGAATGGAGACAAGGCGTTGCTCGCGATAGCGAGGAACCTAGTCAGGGACCCAGGCGGGCAGGAGCCGAGGGGGGGCCTTGAGATGCTGTGTATGGAGCATCGTGAGACT
>JAQTVL010000003.1 GCA_028706835.1 Phycisphaerae bacterium
CAGGTCTCGACGATCTACGCGCCCAACAACCAGTACCAGGTCATCCTCGAGCTGCTGCCCCAGTTCCAGACCGACCCCTCGGCGCTGAGCATGCTCTATATCCGCTCCATCAAGGGCGACCTGGTCCCGCTCAAGGCCGTGTGCAGCCTCGTCGAGGACGTCGGGCCGCTGTCGATCAACCACACCGGCCAGTCGCCCTCGGTCACGCTTTCATTCAACACCGCCCCGGGCGTGGCGCTCAGCGAGGCGATGGCCGACCTGATGGACGTCGCCCGGTCCACCGTCCACGACGGCGTCACCGTCAGCTTCCAGGGCACGACGCAGGTGTTCCAGAAGGCCTTCAAGGAGATGGGCTACCTGCTGCTGTTCGCGATCATCGTGATCTACATCGTGCTGGGCATCCTGTACGAAAGCGTCTGGCACCCGATCACCATCCTGTCCGCCCTGCCCTTCGCCGGGTTCGGCGCCTTGCTCACGCTCTGGTATTTCAACATGTCGCTGAGCGTCTACGCCTTCGTGGGCATCATCATGCTCGTCGGCCTGGTCAAGAAGAACGGCATCATGATGGTCGACTTCGCGCTGGAGGCCCAACGCAACGAGGGCAAGAACGCCCACGACGCGATCCACGAGGCCTGCTGCGTTCGCTTCCGCCCGATCATGATGACGACGCTGGCCGCCCTGATGGGCGCCCTGCCCATCGCCATCGGCTACGGCGCCGGCGCGGAATCGCGCCAACCGCTCGGCCTGGCGGTCGTCGGCGGGCTGCTGTTCTCGCAGGCGCTCACGCTCTTCGTCACGCCGGTGTTCTTCTTCTACATGGAGAAGATTCGAACGTTCCTGCACCGCGTGTTCGGCCTGAAGGCCGACCCGGCGCCGGCCGACGTCGCCGGGACGGCCGCACCCGTGGCGGCGATGATCGCCCCTCCCTCCTCCGCGGGGGAGGTCGGCTGAGGTGCAACTTCGTTGCCGCGGAGAGTGAAGAAGTCAGATTTCACAGTCAGATTTCACCGCCATCCCCCCTTTGAAATCTGACTCAAGCCGCCCCGTAGTGTTCCACGTGGAACAATCCTCGTATCACGCCTCTCCCGCGTAGCGGGGGAGGTGCGGCTTCAGCCGCGGTGGGGGTCCATCCAGCCCTCCCGCAATGTTCCACGTGGAACAATCCTCCGGTTTCCCTCCCCTCGGGGGGAGGGAGTAAGGGAGAGGGGTTCCCCGGGCAATGTTCCACGTGGAACAATAGCACTCACTAACTATTAATTTCCCCGGCAACCCCTGGCCGGCCCGTCACATGCCGCCTCGAACGGCCCAGATTACGGCTTGGCCCAAACGGCCCAGACGGCCCAACCAGCCACCGGCTGGTCCGCTCCGCCTGGTCCGGCCGCTGGAGGGACCCGCTCCGTCGGGTCCGGGGAGCGGGGACGAAATCTTGTGTAAGCCCATGTCCAGAAAAGCTTTAAGGAGATGTCTAGCAAGGTTCCTTCAAGCCGCTTTGGAACCTTGCTAAGTCTTTGTCAGATAGATGCTTGTGAGCAAGGTCGCAAGGTCGCATCGCACTTCTAATCGACCGCAGCCGCCTCGCCTGTCCTGAGCGTGCCTGCCCTGAGCGTGTCGAAGGGTCGACAGGGTCGCTGGGTCGGGTCCGTGCATGGATGAAACCTTCATTAACCATTTGTCCTGCAACGTGTTACAGAAAGGTTGCAGCAAGGTTACTTAAAGCTCTCTTGTAACCTTTCTAAGTGCTTGTCAAATCGACGCTTGCGATGAAGGTTTCAAGGTTTCATCGTGATTGTTGCTCACGTCCCGCCCGCCTGAAGCTGGCTCTCCCCAGCCGGTCCCACAACTCCAACCGCCGCCGAGCAAGCCAACCTGAATTAGTAGCACGGGTCTCCCGATTGTCAAGTAAATGTTAGGCTACATTTATTCAGCGGGCATTCACGCCGCGACAACGCCGATCCATCTCGGATGTCGTGTTTGTTGTTCTTGTTGTGGGACACCCGCCCCCGGGTGTCAATCGGCTGCGGAGCAGCCGAAGCCTTCGTCCCGGCCTTGCCGGGACGATGACACCCGATGGCGGGTGTCCTACAACCCGGAAAGGCCAGAAGCCATTATTGGGGACCAGCGACGTCGCGAGAGTATCCGGTTCATCGCAGGGCAGCATACACGCGGGCAGCGAGTGCCGTGTTCCGCCAGGTAAGCCCGGCCATCTGGGCGACGGTTAGAGCCGCCGTATTCCTCTTAAACCCCGGAACGGGGCGATCGGCATCCGGAATGATGGGCAGATCGAAGCTCCATTGAAATGGTCGCCGCCCGGCAAAGAGAAATACAACGCTTTCACGTTCAGCTACTCGCCGTGACCAGGAACGGCGTCAGTATCCGTTGGCCCCGTACAAGAAAACCGGCGGGGCACAGGAACAACTGTGCGCCCCGCCGGTCAATGAACTACGTTGATACGATCAGGTGCGACTGCCGCCCGCGGGAGCAGCCCCGCCGGCGCCGCCGTTGCCACCACCGTTGCCGCCGCGACCGCCTCGGCCACCGCGACCGCCGCGGCCGCCGAAGTTCGGCTGCGCGGCATCCCACTTCTTCTGCTGGTCCTCGGTCAGCACCGATTTGACGTCGCCCATCAGTTTGCGGAACAGGTCGCGACGGGCCGTGCCCTCAGCCGTCTTCGCCGCGTCTTCGTAGGCCTTCACCAGGTCCGCCACCTGCTTGTTCTGCGCCTCGGTCAGGGCAAGGTCCTTGGTGCGGTTGGCGATCATGTCGCCGACCGCCGGCCGGCCGCCCGCGGCGGGCTGGAGCTTGTCCAGCTTCGCCTTCTGATCGTCGGTCAGGACAGCCTTGACGTCGGTGGCCAGTTTGTCAGACAGCTCGCGCCTCTTGGCGAAGCTCTCCCGGCCGTCGGGCAGGGCCTTGACGGCTGCATCGAAATCCTTGACCAGGGCCTCGATTTTCGTCTTCTGGTCCGCCGTCAGGCCGAGCTGGTCGGCGTTGTTCAGCGCGACCTGGCCGAGCGGCTGGAATCGCCGCGGGCCGGCGGCCGCGAGCGCAGCCTCCAGCTTGGCCATCTGCTCAGCCGTCAGAATCGGCTTAACGGCCTCGCGGAGCTGCTTCATGGCGTCGCCGGGGTTCCCGCCGAGCTTGGCCAACTGATCGTTCAGGTCTTTCACCTTGGCGTCGTCCTTGGCCGCCTTGGCGTCGTCGAGCTGCTTGCGGAGAGCGGCGACCTGCTCGCGCGCCTTGTCCGCCGCGGCCTTACGCTCGTCGGCCACCTTGGCGATCGCGGCCTCCGCCTGGGTCTTCTGCTCAGCCGTCAGGTCGAGCTTGGCCACCGCGGCCTTCACCATTTCGACGGCGTTCTGCCCGCCGCCGCGCTGCCCCGCGCGATTGCCGCGATTACCGCGACCGCCGGCATTGCCGCCGTTGTCCGGCTGCGCCAGAGCCAGGGACACCATCGCCAGCGAGAACGCCGACACCAGTAACACCTGTTTCAGACTCATGGCTTTGCTCCTTCGTTTCGGCCCGGAGGCCGCCACACCGATGCTGTTGCCACACGTGTCACCGCTCGACCCATTGTCGAACGACTACGGTACTAGTTGCAGTCGCTGCCGGATTTATTCCAGGGCCTTCGCTAAAATCTCGCTAAAGGGAAGAAACCGAACCGCCCCCACGACCATATAGACGTAGGGACAGTTAGCCTGGGAGCTGAACGTTGCCTGTAGCCGACTCCGAGCTTCTGCTGCTGCGAAAGGCTCGAGACGGCGACCACGGCGCCTTCCACGAGTTGGTGGACAGGCACGCTCGGTCGCTGTACGGCTTGGCATTCCACCTGACGGGCAACGCGACCGACGCCGAAGACGTGGTTCAGGAGACGCTGCTGGGCGCGTTCCGAGGGTTGGCCGGTTTTCGCGAGCAGGCGTCGGTAAAGACCTGGCTGGCGCAGATCCTGGTGCGGCAGGCGGCGGGTCTGTATCGCCGGGAGCGCCGCCACAAGGACGCCCAGCGCGGCGACGGCGGCGACGAGTTCGACCCGCCGGTGGCGTCGACCCAGCGGCAGGCGGAATTTCAGATGGACCTGGGCGCGGCCCTGCAATCGCTCAGCCCGGAGCATCGCGAGGTGATCGTGCTGCGGGAGATGCAGGACCTGACGTACGAAGAGATCGCGTCCGTGCTGGGCGTGCCGCGAGGCACCGTGGAGTCCAGGCTGCACCGGGCACGGCGCGAGTTGCGGCAGTTGCTTGAAGAGTACGTGAGCTGACGGGCCAAGGGGGTCCGTCAGATTTGATTGCGGGAGCGTGGCATGAACACGTGTGAACGATCCAATCGGCTGAACGCCTACCACGACGGCGAGCTTTCTCCGCCCGAGGCCGTCGAGCTCGAACGGCATGTGCGGGGCTGCCCCGCCTGCGCCGCGGAACTCGACGGGCTGCGCAGGCTGACGCACGCGCTCGCGTCGGAGGCGGAGCCGGAACTGCCCGCCTCGGCCTTGCGGCGGTTCCATCGGGCGGTCGACCGCGTGGCCCGCAACGGCATCGTGCGCTTCGCCGAAACGTTCGCCGCCCTGGCCGCGACGATCATGCTGGTCTGCGTGTTGAACCTGGCCCATGGATCGCCCGCCCGCCAGGCCACCATGCCCGTGTGGGAAGCGGCGGCGGTGAGCGAGTCGGCCGGCGAGTCCGGTTCGCCGTCGGCCGAGGATCTGGTGGCCAGTTGGATCTCGCAGGACCTGTCGCGGGAGAATGGGCATGACTAAGACGAAGCTGATCCTGGTCGCCTGCTTCCTGCTCGTGTTCCTGGCGGGCGGATCGCTGGGCATGTTGCTGTTCCGCTGCAAGGCGAAGCCCGAGCCGCGATCCTGGCTGGCCGACGAGTTGAAGCTGACCGACGCCCAGCGTGAGCAGATGCGGAAGATCTGGTCGGAGGCGCCGGGCCCGTGGTCCCGGGCGTCGAACGAAAAGCGGCACGCCGCAGCCACCCAGCGCGACGGGGACATCCGCGAGCTGCTGTCGGAGCCGCAGCGGATGCGCTACGAGGCGATCCAGAAGGATTTTGCCAAGGCGATGGAGGATCTGAGCCAGGAACAGCGTAAGGCGTTCGACGAGGCCGTCGCCAAGACCAAGCAGATACTCACTCCGGAGCAGGCTGAGAAATACGCCGCGATCATGAAGCGCCAGCGCGACCACGGCCCAGGCGGCCCAGGCGGGCCGGGCGGATCGCCGCGCCACCGCCGACCCACCAGCCGACCCGCCGGCGACCGCCCGCCGAGCAGCCGCGGGGTTCCGCCTGCGGATCGATAAGATATCTATCGTGATTGGACCGCCACGCCGACGCTGCGACTCACTTCGCGGCACGGCCGCCCTACCCATGCCGCAAAGCAAGCTCCTGGTGACGCTCGTGTCTCGTCAATTCTGATTTGACGGGTTGGATCCTTGGGTGGCACCCCCAGGCGGCCTTATGCTTGGGGGTGGGACCGCAAGCACCCCCAAACGATGCGGCTGTTTGGGGGTGCCACCCAACAGTTGCCGCGCCGTGAACGGGGCCGGGTCTCCCAAACGATACGGCTGTTTGGGGGTGCCACCCAACCCGTGGATTCAATGTTCGACGAGTCGCTGGATACTAATCTCGCCTGGGGGTCGATTCCGCCGGCTGGGATGATTCGTCGCTGCTGAGCCACGCGATGCACTTCCTCAGGGCCGAATAGCGTTGCGCGTCGGTCATCGCCTGCCACGCGAAGACGGCTGCGGAGACCTGCTTTTGAAGCGAAATCCCGTTCTCGTCCTTGATCTTGTTCAAGGCCGCAAGGACTTTTTCGGGCAATTCGTAATTGCGTTTAATGTGTTTCACGCCACAGCCTTACGTTAGATGCGTCACACAAGGACCCAAGATTTGTGTATGTTTTGTCTTGACATGGCAACATCTTGAGCTATATTCGAGCAATGTGGGGTCATCGTTCGGGTTGCTTGATTCGCCTGGGGAACTAGACCCATTTAAGTAGTATATCGGCCGTGGCCGCGTCTGACAACGGCTCGATATTGTGTTTTGCGGGGATTTCCTGTACCCGCATGGGCGTGGTGGACGCCCAGTCGCGGGGATTGTGAAGCTGCTCTACGATAGTGTGCCAAGCCAGTTGGCACGTCGCGCATGCCGCGAGAGAAGGTGGACCGGCCATTTTTTTTCTGCGCTGGTTCTCTGTTTCCGCAATACCAGTGAGACCGTAAGGGCCGCGTGAGCGGCGCGGGCCGGTTGGCCTGCCCGATGCCGCAATCAGCCGCGGTAACGGTTGGTTGTTCGAGTTGTGTCCAGGTGGGATGCGGGGGGCGTGTTCCGCATTCCGTTTGTGCCTGGGGGTTCTCCGTCCTGGAGATTGATCGCGACAGCCGCGTTGACGGCCGCGTGTAGGGTGCGCGCTCGCCGAGGTCGGCTGGGAAACCGCGATTGCCCATATTGGGGAGGGAACAGAATGAACGTTGGAAGATTTGTGCGTGTGATCCTTGCGGCGGCGATCGCGAGCCTGGCGCTGGCGTCGCCGGCGCGGGCGGACCTGATCACGCTTGATCCGGTCGCGGGCCTGGACGACCTGTTCGGCGGCTCGTCTCCGGCGGCGATGGACAGTGTGCGGGTCACGCCCGTCACCGCGGCCACGTTTCAGGCGGACGTGTACAGCCGGGTCTACACCGACGGCAGCCGGTACGCCTACCTTTACCAGATCGACAACCACGCTGTCTCAAGCGACCCGATTGAACTGTTCACGGTCTCGCCGTTCCGCGGGGCAACCGGCGTGACGCGGATGGGCTATCTGACCGCGAGCGTGCCGGACGGGTTCCTGGCGGGCGTGGACCAAGCCTCCGAGTCGACCGGCAACGTCAACGTGTCCACCTCGGCCGGCCCAATCGTCTCGTTCTACTTCAGCGACCGCTACGGGTACAGCATCGCACCGGGTGAGCAAAGCGCGGTGCTCTACGTGATGAGCGATCTGCCGCCGGACGAAGCCTTCGGCAACCTGATCGACGGCTCGGTGGGCGCCGGCCTGGTGGCCGCCCCCGTGCCCGAGCCGGCGACGATCGGCTTGTTGGCCCTGGGCGGGGCCGCAAGCTTGGCCGCGTCCGTTCGTCGCAGACGAAGCGGGCGGGGGCGCGGATGAGGCCACGGGGTTGGATTCTGATCGCGGCGCTGACCGCCGCTGCCATTTGCGTCGCGGTGTCCGGGTGTTAAGGGGGGCCAGGCCATGGTTGAAAACGGTTTCGTGGCACCCCGGCTACACCCGGGATGCCGCAAAGTGACGTTGCAGTGCTTTGTGGGGATCAGCGGATTCGCCGGAGGGCAGCGTCCATGCCTCCCGCCCGTTGAACCTTTTTGTCCTCTGTGTGCTATCGGGCCTTGTGCCGGGGTGCAGCGTGCAGGCCGCACGCAGCCGCGAGGGGGTGTCTTGTGCCCTCGTCCGCGTGAACGGACCCGGCCAAGGGGGTAACGGGCGATAATCGGCCAAGGAATATAGGAAGGGAGGCATCATGTTCGGCGTGACCACGAAACAGCGTCTTGCGGGCCCAAAACCCAAACGCTAGCCGGATCGGGGGCATCGAGTCAGCCGCAGCCGGTTGGAGACCGCCCGCGGCCGTGATCTCGCGTCGGAGGGCAGCACCCCACGCAAGGTCGCCTGATGATATTGGGGCAGCAACGGATGCACACGCCCCAGGATCGACGGCCATCGGCCGTCCGGGAGGTGATCGCAGCAAGCAGTCCATGAAGAGTGTGGTGGGAATCACAGGGTAGGCCAGTAGGAGTGCAGCCAACGTTCAGCCGTTGCGGGCCGACAGGTGGACCTTGTTCAACAGGGCGTCGGCCGTCGGACGCGTGTCCGAAAGAACGGCATGGTTCAAATCAGGGTAACAGCGGGACGCGCCCCGTTTGTAGTGACGCCGTAAGGCGTTTCCTGAAATGCCCTTACGGGCACACTACGAACAAGACCGCCGCTTCCGAAGTCCCGATTTGAACCATGCCGAAAGAAACTGCGGTTGAGCAACCGGCCTCGATGGGCCGGGATCGAGAGGAGCACGACGATGCGAACTTTGACGCCGTTAACGATTACAGTACTGCTGACCGTAATTTGCGGATCGGCGATAGCCGACAACGTCGGTGATTTCCTGGCTGACTGCAACCAGTTTGGCTACCAGGGAACAGTCACGAACACGACGAAGGTGCTGGGACCGTACGCGTTTCCCACACCGCGCGACGGGTCGGTATATTTTGCGCAGAACGTTTCTTTGGACGGATACTCCGGGGCAAACTACAACCAGATTATGTCGGACTGGTATCAGCACCCCCAATCGAACCAGAACCCTGGATTCTTCCAACTAGGCGATGGTCCGCCAGCGGTTCCCTCTATCACGTCGGCGGTTGGTGGTTGGACACAAAACGCTGGATTGTGGGATTTCACTCTCACTGTCACTGGCGTGAATGCAACCTATCCCAACACGTACGCGCGCCTGTGGCAACCAGATGCCAACCATGCCTGGGGTGGAACGTTCACGAGTTACAGCTACACAATCTCCGCCACCGGCATGCAGACCGAGGTTGTGGGTGATTGGCGGTACAGCACGACAGACCCGACAGGTATAACCGGGGCATTCGACGGCACCTTCGTCTCAACACAACTTGTGTGGAAAGGTCCCATGGTGGATCCCGGCGATACTTACGTTGTGCATCTCGATTTCAACAAGACCTACTGGGACGGCACTGACTGGAGCGGCACCTACGAGGGCGTGGATTACGGTAACTACAGCAAGTTCGGGGCCGTCACCCCCGAGCCGGCGACGATGGCGTTCCTGGCGTTGGGCGGCGTGGGCGTGGGCGGGCGGTGGATTCGCCGGCGGAAGGCGGTGCGGGCGTGAAGAGTTGGCTGCTCATCGTCACGATCGTCGTCATCACGGCGGTCGCGACATTCCTGATCGGCCGGTTGTTCTGCTGAGTCAGGGCGGACTCGAATCGCAACGCCCTGGGCGCCCGCGCAGCGCGGCCCAGGGCGTTTGCGTTTCCGCAGTTCGTAGGACGACGTCGAGCGGGCAGCGAGTCTCCTCTGGCCCTTCGACCAGCGGCCCGCTAAACTTAGGCCCTATGCTGACCAGCGACGATCTGATACGCGCCGGGATGACGATCCCGGACGTGCGATTCGGCGACGAGATCGAGGCGTTCGCGCAAGCGGACCAGGCGTCGCCGCCGCAGCCGGACGGCGTGCTGTTCGTCGGCGATTCGGACATCCGGTTCTGGACGCCGCTGGACGATTACTTCCCCAACCTGCCCGTCCTCAACCGCGGCTTCGGCGGGGCGCGGTCGTGGGAAGTGCTGCTCTACTTCGACCGGGTCGTCCTGCCCCCCCGCCCACGGGTCATCGTGTTCTGCGCGGGCGACAACGACATCGCCCGGCTGCAACAGGCCGGCGCCGCCAGCGCGGTCGCGGGCTTTCGGCTGTTTCTCGAACTTGTCCGAACGCACCTGCCGCGAACTCGCCGCGTGCTCTATCTCGGCATCCACCCGTCGCCGAGCGACCAGCCGCTCTGGCCGGTCATCGCCGCCGCTAACGCCGAGCTTCGCCCGCTGTGCGAGACCTCGGCCGGCCTGGCGGAGTTCGTCGACTTCGCGCACCTGCTGTGCGACGAGCTTGGCCAGCCGCGGACGGGATTCTTCCGCCCCGACGGGCTGCACTTTACGGCCGCGTTCTACCGAATCCTCGCCGAGTCCTTGCGGCCGCGGATTGACGCGGCGATGCGGTGCGGAGAATGACTATTGATTAGTCTGAGGGTCGCGCTATAATCCGGCTGTGAACCAACCCTTTGAAGGAGCAACCATGGCAGAGCTTCGCGGCAGCAAGACGGAACAGAGCCTCCTGGCGGCGTTCGCGGGCGAATCGCAGGCCCGCAACAAGTACACCTACTTCGCCTCGGTCGCGCGCAAGGAAGGCTTCGAGCAGATCGCCGCCATCTTCCAGGAGACGGCTGACAACGAGAAGGAGCACGCCAAGCTGCACTTCAAGCACCTGGCCGGCATCGGCGACACGATGGCCAACCTGGCGGC
The DNA here is from genome assembly GCA_028706835.1 of Phycisphaerae bacterium. GTDB lineage: Bacteria > Planctomycetota > Phycisphaerae > JAJVII01 > JAJVII01 > STB-87. The sequence goes on from JAQTVL010000003.1 coordinate 10,066, forward strand.
CGCGGCCGGGGGCGAGAACTACGAGTGGACCGACATGTATCCGAAGTTCGCCGAGATCGCCAGGCAGGAAGGCTTCACCGAGATCGCCGCGCTGTTCACCCAGATCGCCAGGATCGAGAAGAGCCACGAGGAGCGGTACCAGAAGCTGCTGGCCAACGTCCGCGAGGCGAAGGTGTTCGCCAAGGAAACCAAGGTCCGCTGGCGCTGCCGCGAGTGCGGGTTCATCTACGAAGGCGCCGCCGCGCCGAAGGCCTGCCCTGTCTGCAAGCACGCCCAGGGCTTCTACGAGGTCGTCGCGGAGAACTACTGATCGCCTGTCGCGACGGTCCGCCACAAAAGGCTTAACACGAAGGGGCACGAAGGTCACGAATGCACACGAAGAACGGCGAAACTGAGACGTAGCGGCGCAGGGGGCAGAGAAGGCTTGGGCGAGAACCTTTATCGTTTGTCGGGCGGCGAGGCAGAGTCGTCTGTGTCACCAGGTTCTTTGTCGGCGGGCTCGTCATTCTCGTTGTCGCCCAGCCAATCTTCGTCACCGAATTCAGAATCCTCGTAGTCATCTTCCGGTTCCGCCTCGTAGGCTGGGGGAGGCGATTGGCCAGAGAATTGATCGCCCGGCTGATCCGCAGGAGCGGCAAGGTGATGGCCAAGAGGGTGAACAGACCAGAGGCGATGGCGATCAGCACCACTCCGACCCCTGCATAGTACGGGCGGTCAACCATGACAAATACCGCCAGCGCGACGCAGGAAATCGTCGCTGACACGAGAATGCCAACCAAGCATCCGTAACCAGAGTCGGGCATCCTGGGTTTGTCGTTACGGTCAACCAGGCATCCCGGAACAAGACCAGGCCCGTTGCTTTTCTCGTCGCTCACGGTTTCCTCCCTGCCCCTTGATGTCGGACTCTCGGCATTATCGGGCGAGCGGGGGAGTGATGCAACCACCCCTTTGTCGCTCTGGTTGGAATCTTGTTCTTCGTGTCGATTCGTGGCCCTTCGTGCCCCTTCGTGTTCCGCCGTTTCTTCACGCCACCTCGGCGATGCTGGGCGTGAGGGCTTCGAGGTGCTCCATGCTGCCTTCGATGCCGGTGAGGAACCGCTCGAAGAAGGCGACGGTCCGCACGCGGTAGGCGTCCGGGGCGATCACCACGCTCTGGTTGTGCTTGGCGGACGGGACGATCCAGAGGAATTTCGGCTGCGGGGCCAGCGCGTAGAGGAACCGCGTCTGCTCGCTGCGGATGTAGCTGTCGCGCTCGCCGTGGATGAAGAACACGGGGCGCGGCGTCATGCGGACGAGCGCCTTGCGAACCGACGGGAACCGGCAGTGGAACCGCCGCGGGGCGAACAGGAACAGCACCCAGCGCAGGAACCGCCAAAAGGCCGGCGGGTGGTTCTCGTAGAGGAACTTGACCCGGGCGAAGATGTAGGCCCACTTCTTCATCAGGCTTTCGAGCGTCACATCGGTCGAGAACGCGCCGTCGGCGACGATGCACTTGGCGGCCTCGTCGCCGGCCATGGCCATGAGGGCGGCGCCGGCGCCGCGCGAGATGCCGAACACGCCGAAATTCTCAGGCAGCCCCTCGCCCGCAAGCACCGACTGCACATAGGCGAACGCACCGATGCAGTCAGCCACTTCCTTGTCGCTCGGCCACTGCCGGGCCGTGTAGTCGGGAGAGTTGCTGGACCGCCCGTGGCCTCGGAAGTCGAAGGTGAACACGTCGAAGCCGGCCTCGAGCAGCGGGCGGCAGTAGCGAGCGCTGCTGTACATGTCGCTGGCGAACTCGTGGCAGAAGATGATCATGCCCTTGCGGGCCCGCGAGCGGTCGCCGTAAAGGAACATGCCGTGCAGGCTCACGCCGTCGGCTGCGCGGAACTGCACGTGCTCGCCTTCCATGCGTTGAAAATCCAGCGGCCCCATGGACAGCGGCGGGGGGGTGTCGGCTAGGATGTTGAGCATGATGCGGACGTAGCGGGCCAGGATCGCGACGCTCAGGCCGATCACCGTCAGCAGCGTGCCGACCATCGAGAGCAGCGCCCAGTTCCAGTTCAGGTGCTGCCACAGGCTGTCGGCCAGAAATGGATAAACGGTCGCGTCCACGACTGGATTCCAGCCTCTCGATTGTGGTTTCAGTCAGCCCATCTTACGGACGATGACGCAGTCGTTCTGGCCGCCGAAGCCGAAGCTGTTGTTCATGCACGTGCGGACGTTGGCTTTCCGCGGCTTGTTGGGAACGTAGTCGAGGTCGCATTCCGGGTCAGGCGTGTTCAGGTTCAGCGTCGGCGGCAGGATGCCGTCCCGAATGGCCATCACGCAGCAAATCAGTTCGGTCGTGCCGGCGGCCGCGATCAGGTGGCCGAGCATCGACTTGGGCGAGCTGACCGGAATCTTCGCCGCGAGTTCGCCGAAGACGGTCTTGACGGCCTGCGTTTCGGTGCGGTCGTTTTCCTTGGTGCTCGTGCCGTGGGCGCAGATGTAGTCGACGTCCGCCTTGGCGATGCCGGCGTCGTCGATGGCGTACTGCATGGCGGCCGCCCCGCCCCGGCCTTCCGGGTGAATGTCGGTGATGCGATAGGCGTCGGCGCTGCTGCCGTAGCCGATGATCTCGGCGAACATGCTCGCGCCGCGGGCCCTGGCGTGCTCGTACTCCTCGAGGATCAGGATGCTCGACCCTTCGCCGAGCACGAACCCGTCGCGCGTCTGGTCGAACGGGCGCGAGGCCGTCGCCGGTGAATCGTTCCGCTGGCTCAGCGCGGTCAGCCGGTTAAAGCCCGTCACGCCGAACGGATGGATCATCGAGTGGCATCCGCCGGAGATCATGAGGTCCACGTCGCCGCGGCGGATGGCGCTGGCAGCCTCGCCGTTGGCCTGGGTGCTGGCGGCGCAGGCGGTCAGGCAGTTGAAGTTCGGCCCGCGGGCGTTGTATCGCAGCGCCACGTGCGAGGCCGGCATGTTCGGCTCCTGCTCCATCTCGCGCATCGCGTCCATGCGCTCGAAGGCAAGCTCGGCCCAGCGAACCGTGTCCAGCTTGTCTTCCGTCGTCGACCAGGACTCGACCATGACGCTGACGAAATTGGCGAAGTCGAGGCTGCCTTCGCCGCTGCCGAGATAGACGCCCACCCGCCGCGGGTCCGGGGCGTGCTTGTCCAGGCCGGACTGCCTCCAAGCCTGCTCGGCGGCGGCCAGGGCGAACTGCGTGTTCCGCCCGGCGTGGCGATGGACGCCGTGGTCCGCGACGTGGTCGGTGAGCTTGAACCGCTTGACCTGCGAGGAGAAAGTCGACGGGAAGGTGCGGGCGTCGAACAACTCGGTCGCGGACGCCCCGCTCGCGCCGCGAAGCACGTTGCCCCACATCTCCGCCACGGTGTGGCCGAGAGGCGTGATGCAGCCCATACCGGTTATGACTACTCTTCGTCGCATGAGACTACACCATCTTCTTTATCACGACCGCGGCGTTCTGCCCGCCGAGCGCGTAGCTGGTCATCAGGGCCGCGCGGAAGTTGCCCGTCCGCGGGGCGGTGACGATCGACAGCCCGCAGGCCGGGTCCGGCTTTGGACAGTTCACCGCCGCCGGAACGACGCCGCGGCTCATCGCCGTCGCGGCGGCGACGACCGCCAGGCCGCCCGAGCCGGCGCCGGTGTTGCCCACCTGCGCCAGGATCGGCCAGACGGGCACCTCGCCCGCCCGCCTGCCGAGTGCGGCGTGCAGGCCCCGGGCTTCCGCCAGGTCGTGCGAGGCGATGCCCGTGCCGTGCGGCACCACCAGGTCGATCTCGTCGGCCGTCATCTTCGCATCGGCCAGCGCCGCCGAGATCGACTCGGCCAGCGCCCGCCCGTCCGGCTCGGGGTCGGTCAGGTTGCTGACGGAGAACGACGCGCCGAACCCGGCCGCCTCGGCGTAGATCTTCGCGTTTCGCTTCGTCGCGTGCCCGAGTTCCTCGAGCACCACCAGCCCGCCGCCCTCGCCGATGGCCGTGCCGTCGCGGGCCCGGTCGAACGGCCGAACGGCTGACGCGGGATCGTCGTTGTGCGAAAAGGTCATTCGCTTGAGCATGCACTGCCGCAGCAGGCCCATCGGGTTGAGCTTGCTCTCCGCGCCGCCGGCCAGTCCGATGTCGGCTGCGCCGCGCTGGATGATTCGCAGGCTTTCGCCGATGGACAAGTGCGAGGAGGCGTCGGCGCAGGTAATGGTGTTGCTGGGCCCCTGGGTGTCGTGGATGATGGTCACGTGGGCGGACAGCATGTTCGGCAGGTATTTGAGCAGCCACAGGGGCGTGAGGTAGTTCATGCCCTCGCGGCCCCAGCGGGCCAGCGAGAACTTGCCGTCCTCGACCGCGTGCTGCACCGCCTGGCCAAGCTCCGTCAGGTCGGCGCAGATCAGGCCGGCGCCGATGTGAACGGCGAACCGCGTCGAGTCAGCCGTCTCCTTGGTCTCATCGACGCCCTTGGTGACCAGCCCGCTGTCGCGGATGGCGGTGTCGGCGGCGCCGATGGCCAGCTCGATGTCGCGGCTCATCACCTTGGTCTGCTTGCGATAGCTCTTGGGGACGTAGTCGCGAGTGGCGAAGTTGAGGACCTCGCCGGCGATCTGGCAGGGGAAGCCGGACGGATCGAACGCCTGGATCCGCCGGATGCCCACCGTGCCGGCGGCCAGGGCATCGAAGAAGGCCGGGGCCCCGATGCCGATCGAGCTGACCGCTCCGAGACCCGTGATGACGACACGACGCGAGTCCATGAAACCTCACAAGGCAGTGGTCAGTAGCCAGTGGCCAGTGGTCAGCAGAACTCGTTCTGGCCACGGATCACTGACCACTGACCACTAGCCGCTTACTTTCAAGCTATCCAACAACAGCCGGAAGCCCTCGTGGAATACGAAGTTCTCTTCGGGGAATTCCATGCCGGCCATGTTCTGGTCGACGTGGCTGAACATCAGGGCGATCTCGGCGACCTTCTCGCCGTCGCAGGTAACAGTGCCGGCGATGGCGGCCCCGGCCTCGCTGATGTTCTCGATGACCGCCTCGTGGCGGATGCGGTCGCCCGGGCGGATGTGGCGATGGAAGACGGCCTTGGTCACCTTGGCCAGGACGACTTTTTCCTCGAAGTTGCGCATCTGCCCGACGAGAATGCCGCCGGTCTGGGCCATGCCTTCGAGGATCAGGGCGTTGGGCATGACGGGATAGAGCGGGAAATGGTCGTGCAGATGCTCCTCCGCGAGGGAGACGCACTTGACAGCCACCGCCCGCTTGCCGGGCTCGAACTGCTCGAACTTGTCAATCCAGAACCAACGCATGTGCGGCTTTCAGCGGTCAGCGATCAGCGGTCAGCCACAGCATAAGCTGAGAGCTGAAAGCTGACCGCTGAGTGCCATTCTTCAGTTGACTTTTCCGACGATGTAGTTCACCAGCGTCTGCACGGTGAACAGGTCCAGAATCTTGTTCACGTCCGGGTTCTTCTCGAACTCGGTCAGGTCGCAGTGCGGCATCTTGGCCTTCAGCTCGGCCAGGCCGGCGGGCGTAACCTTGCCTTCCTTCACGAAGTCCGGGTTGCTCAGCGTGCTCGGGTCGACAACCATCTCGCCGCGCGGAATCTTGATGCTGAACGCTTTCTCAAGGCGGAACTGGATGTCCAGAAAGTCGATGGACTCGGCCCCGAGGTCGCCCATCAACGTCGCTTCCGGCGTGATTTCCTCCGGGTCCTTGCCCAGAGCGTCCGCCAGACCTTCCTGAACCTTCGCGAAAATCTCATCCCGAGTCATTGCCATTGCGATCTCCTGGTTAGCTTTCAGCTTTCAACTCTCAGCAATCAGCTTTCGGCCCCCAGCTTCGCGACACAGCATCACGCTGGCCGCTGAAAGCTGATCGCTGAAAGCTGCTGTTCATGCCGGCTTGATCATTTCCCAGTGCCGGCGGAAACGCTCGATCATCTGGCCGTCCACGTGCGCCAGGTTCGGCTGGGTGTCGCCGAGGTTCTCGTGCCGCAGCGTCAGGCGGGCCTGCACGACCACCCGTTCGCTCACCCGGGCCTGGCCCCTGAATTTCGACGCCGTCGGGCCGATTTCGTCAGCCGTCACCTCGACCCGCATCTGCTCGCCCGGCTTGACGAAGCTCTGATACTTGACGTTGCGGGCCTCGGCCAGCGTGATCATCGAGTGCTTGAAGCCCTCGGTGGCGCGGACCAGCCAGGTGGCGGCCTCGACCATCGCCTGGACCATGAACACGCCGGGCAGGACCGGGAAAATAGGAAAGTGGTCCTGGAGGTATTCCTCCGCCAGGCACACATTCTTCACGGTCACGATTCGCTTGCCGGCCTCAAGCTCCAGCACGTTGTCCGTCAGGGCGAACTTCAATCGCACTCCTCGCTTCGAGCCCGATATGAAGAAGGCTCCGAAGCCTGAAATCTTGCGTATTGTAGTGAAACGTCCGCCCTTTTCCACCCTTTTTACCCGCGTCTGTCCCCGGAGGTGAAAAGGGCGGCCCAAGCCCAGGGACGGCGGTCCCTGGGCCCTTGGCGATTGAAACCGTTGGCGAGCAACTCACCCGTTTCAATCGCGGTTCCCAAAGCGTGCCTCCGATTCTAATCCCGCACCCGGATCGGCAGCACCACCGTCGCCAGGCCCCGCCACTGCAAACGCCGCTGGATCGCAAAGGCGGTCTCGTTGTGCAGGATCCGCTGATACCACCGGTCGCGCTGGAAAGCCAGCTTGCCGGTGAAGAAGGTCGCCTTGGCAAATTGCTCGTGGAGTTTCGCACAGACGCCTTCCGCCGCCTCCACCGGGTCGGTTCCCGTGTCGGTCGCGCTCGTGGCCGCCAGCCCATGACTGCGGGCGAATTCCACGAACTTGTCCAGGTCGTCCTGCGTCGCCTTCTTGCAGGCGTCAATCTCCGCGGCCCCTTTGAATGCGCCCGAATCGACCACCGCGATCGAAACGAACACCACCTGCTTGAAATACCCCGGGAACTGCCGCTGGATGTTCAGCAGCGCGTGAATGCCCAGCCCGCCGTATCGGCTGACCATCAGAACCGCCGTCGGCTCGGACGGGTCCAGCGCGGCCGTCGTGTTGATCGTGCCCCGGCGGACGTCAGCCAGCGATTCAAACAGCTCGATCAGCCTGGCGGCAACCGCGCGATAGTGCCTGCGGATGACCCAGCACAGCGCGATCAGGGCGGAGGTGATGAGGATCGTAATCCAGCCTCCTTCGGTGAATTTCTCGGCGATGACGATGGTCAGTATCGACAGACAGAGCGTCAGGCCGATCAGGTGGATCGGCAGCGCCCTCTTCCACTCGGGGTGTTGGCGGCGTCCGGTGATCCAGAACCGAACCATGCCCATCTCGGTAAGCGAAAACGTGATGAACACGTTGATCGAGTACATCGTCACCAGCGTGTCGATGCCGCCGCGCGCGTACAGCAACGCCGCCACCGAGGCCCCCGCGATCAGGCCGACGCCGTAATGGGTCGTCAGGCGCTCCGAGAGCGAACTGAACCGGTGCGGCAGCCAGGAGTCGAGCGCCATGTTGGCCATCACCCGAGGCCCGTCGATGAACCCCGTCTGGGCGGCCACCACCAGGAGCAGCCCCTCAGCCAGCAGGCAGAGCACGACGAACCACTGCCCGAAGTTCAGCCGTTCGAGCATCACGGCGTTCATCGTCTTGCCCGGTTGGGGGGATGCGCCCAGCAGCAGGTAGCAGAGCAGAATGCCGCCGGCGGTTACCGCCAGCGACACCGCCATGTAGGTCATGGTCCGCTTGGCGGTCGGCACGCGCGGCTCGCGCATCATCTGGATGCCGTTGGATACCGCCTCAATGCCCGTGTACGTGCCCGCCCCGCGGGAATATGCCCGCGCGCACAGCAGTAACATCCCGCCCAGACCCAGCGTGCTCAGGCCATGTCGCAGGCCGCCGCCCACCTGGTGCGCCACCGCCGGCACCTGGCCGAGGTGCATGCCGATCCCGGCCGCCAACGCCACCGCGTGCGAGAGCACAAATACCATGAAGATCGGGAGCAGCAAACTGATCGACTCCTTCGCGCCGCGGATGTTCAGCACCAGCAGCACGACGATCACCGCGACTTCCAGCGGGACTTTCGCCCCATGCCAGCCCAGCGGCAGGAAACTGAACACCTGGTCTCCCGCCGACGCGATCGACACGCTGATCGTCAGCACGTAGTCGACCAGCAGCGCGCTGCCCGACACCACCCCAAAGCCCGGCCCCAGCAGTTTGGTCGCCACCAGGTAGCCGCCGCCCCCGGACGGGAAATGCTCGATAATCCGGCTGTACGCATACGAGATGATAAAGACGGTCAGGGCGGTCGCCAGCGCCAGGAACACCGCCAGGTACGAGTGCTCGCCGAGGGCCCGAAAGGTCTCGTCGGGCCCGTAGGCGGACGAACTGAGCCCATCGGCGCCGAGCCCGACCCACGCCAGGAAGGCGACCAGCGACATCTTGTGAAACACCTTCGGATCCTGGACGTCCCGAGGCGGCCCGAACAACATTCGTTTGAGGCGGTGCAGCAACATGGGCAGACTCCCGTTCTCACCCCACGTACGCGGGGCAGCCGAAAACCGTACCTTGAAACGGGGTGATCGCGAGTTGCCGGACCCGGACGGGGGGCAAGGGGGATCGCCCTTCCAAACGCCGACGGAGTTAGCTGACGGGCTCGGCCCTGGAAGTGACCTCGGCTGCCGGTTGCCCGGCGCCGTTCGCCCCGTCCCCGATGTCACTCGGGGAAGTTGGGTCCTCCGCGTCAGCCCTCAGGAAGGAAGGCCGACTTAGGCTGCTGACATCCAATTACGGTACTTGGAATCGGGCGATTGTCAATGTCCAAGATTTACGACGTCCACCGGACAGCCATGGTCCGATACACACGGATTGCACGGATTACACGGATTGTAACTAGCTATAAAAACATGCTTTACATCTACTTGGTGGAGTTCTAAGACCCAAGAGACGCGATAGCTAACAACGATGCCAAAAACATTGCTGCGGTTTCCATAAGTGACTTATATTTAAGTACTTATCCGTGCAATCCGCGAAATCCGTGTTCATCGGGGATGTTCTCTTCCGGCGGGTTGGCGAACAGGTGCAACGCCCGGTGCGTGCCGTTGAGTTCCACCGTGAACTGTCCCGGCCGCGGCAGCGTGAATCGTAGCGTGTTGCCCTCCGCCGCCGGGACGATGCCACAGGACCGGGGCCGGACGCGCGCCTCATGTACCGGGCGGGTGTGGACAATCCCGACCTCCACCGGGCCGGCCATATCCCACGATGAGAACGAGGCAACCTCGGTCTGGTCCAGCGGCCGCTGGTAGCCGGGCCAGACCTGGTTGAGCGGGCAGGCAGAGACCCTCGCCTGGTGGGTAAAGACCGGTTGCCCATCGACGGTTACCACGAAGTCAGCCGCCGGGATTTCCTCCACGGGAGCCGGATGCACGACGAGTGAAGGTGTGGCCAAGGCAATTTCCAGTTCGAGTCCGTCGCAGGAACACGTGTTATGAACGAGCGAGCGCTCCGGGCAGGCTCGCTTTCGCCCCGTCAGGTCAGCCGGCCTGCCGGGCCAGGCGGCAGAGAATTTCCGCGCCCATCTTCAGCCGGTCGTCCGGGGCGGCGAAGCTGAGTCGGAAGTGGGTGTCCCGCGCGGAGAAGACGCCGCCCGGGATGATCAGCACGTTGTTGGCGATCGCCCTCTCGCAGAACGCGGTCGCGCCGGCGGAGCCGGGGGCCTTGGGGAATGTGTAGAACGCCCCGCCCTGGCGGGTCACGTCGAACGCGCCCTTCAGCCCGTCGTAGATGATGTCCCGCTTGCGGCGGTACTCGGCCACGTAACTGCTCATGTCCGTCCGCAGCGCCACCATGCACGCCTTCTGGGCCATCGACGGGGCGCAGACGAACGTGTACTGCTGAAGCTTGGTCATCTGCTCGATGACGGCCTGGGGCCCGGCGGCATACCCCATCCGCCAGCCGGTCATGCCGTAGGTCTTCGAGAATCCGCGGAGCAGCAGCACGCCGTTCGGCGGGCCCATGCGGGCAGCCGACACGTACCGGCCGTCGTAGCAGAACTCGTTGTAGACTTCGTCGGAGATCACCAGCAGGCCGTGCTTGTCGGCCAGCGCGAGCATCGCCTTGAGCTCGTCGGGCGAGGCCAGCTTTCCCGTCGGGTTGGCCGGCGAGTTGATCAGCAGCAGCTTGGTTCGCGGGGTGATCTTCGCGGCGAACTTGTCGGGGTCGAGTCGGAAATCCGGGTAGGTGTCCACCGTTACCGGCGTTGCGCCGACCAGGTTCACCAGGTGCTTATACATCACGAAATACGGGTCGGCGATGAGCACCTCGTCGCCCGGATTCAGCAGCGCCAGAAAGGCCAGCAGCAGCCCGCCCGACACCCCGGAGGTGACCAGCACCGACGGCGTCGGCCAGCCAAGCTCGTCGGTCAGCAGGCCGGCGATCTGCTCGCGCAGCGGGCCGTAGCCCTGGGTCGGGGTGTAGCTGTTGAAGCCGGACTGGATGGCGGCGATGGCCTCGGCCTTGATCGCGTCGGGAACGTCGAAGTGCGGCTGGCCGATCGAGAAGTTGATCGGGTCCTTCATCTTCGCGGCCAGGTCGAACACCTTTCGGATGCCGCTGGCATCGACCTTGCGGCACTTCTGCGAAATCATCGCCTCGAACTCGGTCATGGTCGCGGGCCTCCTTCAGGGAATGCCCATCGTATCGGGCGGGGCCGGTGTTGACAATCGCGGGAACAAACACGGCCGTCGATCCCGCTTGGGGATCGACGGCCGGTGCGTGGATTCGCGAAACAGGCTCGCAGCCTGCGGGCTTACTTCTTGCCCTTGGCGGGGAACTTGGCTTCGGCCTTCGCGGCCGGAGCGGCGCCCTTCGCCGGGGCCGCGCCCTTGGCGGGGGCAGCGCCCTTGGCAGCCGGGGCGCCCTTGCCAGCCGGGGCGGCGGCGGCTGGTGCAGCGGCGCCTTCGGCGCCCGCAGCCACGACGCCCTCGGCGCCCGGAACGGCCTCAGCGGCCGCCTTGGCGGCCTTCTTGGCGGCGACCTTGCGGTGCGAGACCTTGGGCAGCCCGAACATCGAGCGGCTATCTTCCCACTTTTCCTGTTCCTTCAGCGTCTGGACGCGCTCGTCGCGGCTGAGCACGTTGCGGTGGCGGATCAGGGCGTTTTTCTGGCGGAGCGACCTATCGAGCGACATCTTCCGTTCCCTTTCCTGTAGACGAAAAGACAAGCTCCACATTGTAAGGAACAGCGGTCGACAACTCAAGGCGGATTTTGAGGGGAATTCACGGACTGTAGCACCCATACCGGGACGGGCGCGTTTCCTGAACAGGCCTGGAGGGCCGAACAACATCGCCGTCAGTACTGCTTCGCCATCGGCTTGCAGGTCGGATCCGTCGGCCGATACCGCACCAGGCCCGGCAGTTCGGTAGACATCTTCGCCAGCACGCCGTCGAGTTCGATCGCCAGTTTGTCCGCGCCGGCCTTGTCGAGCCCCTGGCTGGTGCGGACCAGGTAGTTGGTCGTGCCCGCCGGGGCCGCGACCACCACCGGGTAGCCGGCCTTGGCGAAGTAGTTCTTCACTTTGTTCGCGGCGTCAAGGTTGTCCTTGAACGTCTGGATGATCACGTAGTACTTGCCGTGCTCCGGGGCGCCCTCGGTCGGGCTGGCCACCGGCGTGGGGCTTGGCCGGAGGAGAGTCGGGTCGGCTGGCTTGTCTCTGGCGTCCTTGATCGTGGCGGCGGCAGGCTGCGGGGTCGCGGCCGGCGCCGGCGCAACCTTCTGCCTGACGCTCGCTCGGCCGGCAAAAAAGGTCAGCAGCAGCACGCATAGGAATGCGCCGCCCAGGACGTAGGCGGCGAACGTGGTGATGTTCAGGCGGAATCGTCCGTGCTCGACCTGCAACCACGGCCCGGCGGCCCACGGCGGAACCAGCCGGGGCGGCATGGCGGCCGGCACTCGAACTGAAGGCGCGGCGGAGGCAGCCGACGGGGCGGACGGTGCAGCCGACGGCGCGGGCTTGGCGACCTCGGGGGGCGCGGGCCTCACCGTCTCAGCCAGCACCGGCTTGGCGGGAGCGGCCCCTGCGAGCAGCGGCAGTTCCGCCGGCTTGGGCGCAGCCGGCGATTCCGCAACGGAAGGCTTGGCAGCCGGCGGCTCGGGTTTGACGGCGGCGGCCGGCTTGACAGCCGGGGCCTCCGGCGCGGCAGCCGGGGCAGCCGGCTTCGGCTCGGCGGGCGCGGCACCGCTTGCGGGCACCGGCGCGGGCTGGGTGCTGGCGATGGTGCCCTGGGCCTTGGTGCGGAACCAACTGGGGAGCTTGAGCGCCCCCTGGCCGTCGGTCGCTTTTCCCTTGTCCTTGTAGAGCAATTCGAAGAGGGCTGCGCCTTTGCCTTTGCGAGACATGGTCTGCCTCCTTGACCGGCAAGTCACCGACCGGCGATCCATCACCGGCTGGGTGGACACTTGCTGTTACTGCTGCTGCCGCGGCGTCCGGACGAGACATGTTCTTTCGGCAGTGCGGTCCCGCCCGCGGGCCATCGGTCATGCTAGATCGAGGGGCGCACGGTGTCAAGAACAGAAGTGCAGAACAGAAGTGCCGATCGCCGGATGCCACGCGCCGGGTAAACCGCCTCGTGGCGCTACTTCCAATTCGTCGCGCCGTACTCCGCCTGGAGGCGGTCGGCGTGGTGGCCCCGGCCGGTCGCACGGAGGTGGGCGGTGTAGCTGCCCAGCAACTCGCGCGTGTGATACGGGCCACCCTCGCGAAGCACCGTCTGCATGGGGTCGGCCGGCGACGGCGAGCAGGCCATCTGCTCCGCGTGCCACTGCTCCAGCAGCGCCAAGCCGATCGCGACGATCTCCGGCCGGTCGCCCGCCAGGTCGCGCTGCTCGAAGGGGTCGGCCTGGACGTCGAACAGCATGATCGGCGGGAAGTCCTTGAAGCCGGCGTGATACGTGCGGATTAGAATCCAGTTGTCCCACCGCACGGACCGCTGACACGACCAGGTCATCTGGCTGAGCACGAGGAAGTCGCGCCCGGCGGCGTCCGGCGTGGCCAGATTCGCCGCGTAGCTCTCGCCGTCCCAGCGGTCCGACGCCGGCGCCTTGAGCATCCCCGCCAGCGTCGGCAGCAGGTCGATCTGGTAGTGCAGCCGCGAGTCCACGCTGCCCGGCGTGGTGACACCCGGCCAGCGGATGATCATCGGAACCCGGCTGGTGATCTGGTCGGCGGTGTGGTGGTCGCCGTAGATGTTCAGCTCGCCTTGGTTCTCGCCGTGGTCGCTGGTGACGATGATGATCGTCTCGTCGAGCAGCCCCTGCCCGGCCAGCACGTCGAGGATTCGCCCGATGGCGTCGTCCATGTAGCGGATGCCGGTGTCGTAGCCGTCGATCCACCGGCCGAAATCGTCCAGCGTGCGGATGTCGCCGGCAACCGGGGGAACCGCTGCGGCCCGGCCGGACTGCTGAACGGTATCACGTCGGCCGCCGAGTGTGTGCCGAAGCCGGCCCGCTGGCGGTCGAGGATTTCCTGCGTCATCCATTCCGGCGGCGGATCGTTCTCGAACGGGTTGCCGTATTCCATCGGCGTGCGATACGGCGTGTGCGGGTCCCACAGGTTCACGTGCAGGAACCAGTTGTCGCGCTCGCGGTTCCGCGTCAGCCAGTCGATCGCCGCCGGGGCGATCTGGTCGGCCCGCTCGTTGCCGTTTCGGCCGGCGGGGTTGTGCATCTCGTTGAGGCCTGCGTAGAACTGCCACGCGGAGTGCCGCTCGCCGAACGGCG
>JAQTVL010000329.1 GCA_028706835.1 Phycisphaerae bacterium
CCGCGTGCCAACAACGGTTTGCTCGCCAGCGGACCCCCACCGCGGCTGAAGCCGCACCTCCCCCGCGTTCCGCGGGAGAGGGGTGAAATCGGAAGACCCCCACCGACCTCCCCCGCTACGCGGGAGAGGGGTTGAGAGCAGCGCCTTACCGCTCCGCGGCTCCGCAGGCCAACGCGATCGCACGAACCACCGCGTCCAGGTTTCCCAGCAGTTCGTCGTCGGTGAACCGCAACACGCGAAGGCCCCGGCTCTCGATGAATTGCTGGCGAACCTCATCCTCCGCGACGGTGGTCTCGTGGCTCTTGCCGTCCAGTTCCACCACCAGCCGGCTCTGCAAGCAGAAGAAGTCCGCGACATACCGGCCGATCGGGTGCTGGCGGCGGAAGACCAGGCCGGCGCATCGGCCCGCCCGAAGGCGGCTCCAGAGCAGCCGCTCGGGGAACGGGGCGTCGCGCCGGAGTTGGCGGGCGCGGGCGATCATGTGCCGGGGCTCGTTCGGGTTGGGCGGGGTCATGGGGTCGCCTCCGAATGGAAGACGGGAACCAGCGTAGACGCGACGGGGGGATTGTGCAACCGATTCCCGCGCACCGGGACCCCCACCGCGGCTAAAGCCGCACCTCCCCCGCAAGCGGGAGAGGAGTGAATTCGGAAGACCCCCACCCAACCTCCCCCCGCTGCGCGGGAGAGGGGTACTAAAGCAATGCGCCGGCGACGAGGCAGGTCATGGCTAGCAGGGCGAAGATGTTGATGCGGATGAAGGCGCGGCGGAAGCGATCACAGCCGAGGGCCCTTCGACCTGGCTCAGGGGAGCCGGCTGTGCCACTTGCTTCTTCGGGGGAATCGGGGGCGAACAGGAGGGGGGCGGCGGCGAGGACCAGCCAGATGGAGTTGGCGACCAGGGCGAGGCTGCACGCGGCGGGGAGGCGGCTTCGGGCGAGGACGGGGAGCAGGATGGCGGCGGCGGCTGCGGCGGCGGTCCACATGAACGTGATGCGGGCGAGCTGGGGGCGCGAGAAAAGCGTGGTCGGCGTGGGCAGGTGAGCAGCGGCGTATTCGTGGCCGTAGAGGAGCATCAGCAGCCAGAAGTGCGGAATCTGCCAGACGAAAAAGAAGGCGGCGACGGCGAGGATGAGCGGGTCACGCGGCGAGCCGCCGGCGGCGATCCAGCCGATCAGCGGGCCGACGGCGCCGATGAGGGCGCCCGGGACGACGGCGAAGGCTGTGACCCGCTTGAGCAGCGCGTACAGGCCGTTGTACCAGGCGAGGGCAAAACAGCCGAGGGCGAGCATGGGCATCGACCGGCCAGGCAGGCGGACCAGCACGTATAGGCCGAGCAGGGCGAGGAGCGCGGCGATGAAGGCGGCGGCGGCGCGGTCGAGGCGGCCCGAGGGAATCGGGCGGCGGCGGGTGCGGGGCATGAGGGCGTCGAGCGGGGCGTCCTGGCACTGGTTGAGGGCGGCGGCGCCGCTGGCGAGGAGGAACACGCCGAGGACCGGCTGGCAGATGGCGGGGGTGAGTCGGCCGGCGGCGAGGAGGTAGCCGGTGGCGGTGCTGAGGGTGACCATGGCGGTGAGGCGGGCCTTGGTGAGGTCGAGGACGGCGGCGACGCGGGATGGGCGGGCGGCGGCGGGAATGGGGTCATTGGGGGTTGGTGGTGGGGGGGCGCTTGCCGGGGACGAGCAACTCGATGGCCTGCTAGATCGGCAGCGGGGTCGGGGGGCGGGCGATCTTGTCGAGCTCGTACTGCTTAACGAGGGCGTCGTAGTCGGCGCGGGTGTCCTTGGGGGGCTGCTGCTCGGCAAGGAAGTGGCGGACGTAGTGGGCGAGGGCAAGCTTTTCGTAAGGGCTCAGATTGGGGAACGGCCTCATCTGGGTGGCGGGGAAACCTTCGTTGAGCGTTCGAAAGATGGCGGAAGCCTTCGGGCCGTTCTTCCAGTTGGCCGGGCTGGTGAAATTGCGGGCAAGGCCCGGCAGGCCTGAGCCGTCGCCGTTCGGGCCGTGGCAGGAGGCGCAGAAGTTGTTGAAAAGCGCCGTACGCCCGGCGGCGTCCAGGCCAACCTCGGCGAAGCTCGGGTCGTTCGAGCTGGCCACGGCGGCGAAGGTCAAAGGGCGGTAACGTTTGTCGATCTGGTCGCGAACCCAGGCGTCGTAGTCGTGGGGCGGCAGAACGCGCAGCAACGTGTGCATCTGCGAGTGGTCCTTGCCGCAGAACTGGCTGCAAAAGATGACATACGCGCCGACCTTGTCGGCTTTGAACCAAACGTAGTTCGCGTAGCCGGGCACCACGTCTTCCTTCAGCCGAAGGTCCGGCACGTAGAAGCCGTGGATGACGTCATTGCTGGCCAGTTCCAGCTTAATGGGCACGTTGGCCGGCACCACCAACTCGCCGGACGAGACACCGGTATCGGGATAGGTGAACGACCAGGCCCACTGCCGGCCCGTGACCTGGATGACGTAGGCGTTCTGGGGGACCTTTCGTTCCTTCACGAACGGCTTGATGCCGACGACGAACATCCAGCAGACGATCAGGGTCGGCACGATGATCCATGCGACTTCCAGCGGCGTGTGGCCGTGGGTCTGGGATGCGACCGGCGAGCGGCTGCGGCGGTAGCGGATGGCGAAGACCACCATCAGCGTGGTGATCAGCAGCAGCAGCGCAAGGGCGACGGCGCCGATCAGCCAGAAGGAGCGATCGACTTGTCGCGCCAGGTCGGAGGCCGCAGCCAGCGTGGCGGTCATGGTCGGAACCCGTAGTCCGAGAACGTCAGCGCGAGAAAGACAGCATACGTCACAATCGCGACGAGCATCAGCGTAAAGTACATCCGGCCTTCGTATCGCAGGTGCATGAAGTAGAGCAACACCAGCGATGCCTTAGTCACGGCGATCAGCAGCGCCGTCAGGATGCCGACGCTGCCCAGGTGCAGGTAGGACGTGCCCAGCGTCAGGCCGGTCAGCGCGATCAGCCCCGCCCACACAGCCAGGTAGACGCCATACGGAACGACGGCATGTTGCGGCCTGTCAGCCACGCCTCACCCGATCAGGTAGAACAGCGGGAACAGGAAGATCCAGATTACGTCCACAAGGTGCCAGTAAAGCCCGACGTTCTCCAGCACCCTCGTTCGCTCCGGCCCGATCCGCCCGGCACGGATGCGGAGCATCGCCCACACGATCGCCCCCCCGCCAGCCACCACGTGCAAGCCGTGCAAGCCGGTCATCAGGTAGTAAAGGCCGAAATACACCTGCTCGCCGGGCAAGCGAATCGCCATCACGCTCGACTTCGGATACAGGCCGTGGCCGAACTTCTCGCCCCACTCGAACGCCTTGATCGCCACAAACGCCGCCGCCAGCAGCACCGTCGCGCCCATCAGCCCGACGCACAGCCGCACGCGGCCGCGGATCATCGCCGCGATCGCCAGGGCGATCGACAGGCTGCTGGTCAGCAGGATCACCGTATTGGCGGCGCCAAGCACCTTGTTCACCTCGTGGGCCCCGGCCCGGAACTGCCACCCGAACCGGTTCAGAAAGACCGAGTAGGCGATGAACATCGTGCCGAACAGGAACGCCTCGCTGAACAGGAACAGCCACATGCCCAGCTTGCTGCCCGGGGCGTCGTAAGGGTGCTCGCCGGGGGGGCAGTCGGACGGTCCCCGAGTTGTCATATCCTGGCGTGCAGCCGCCATCGTTGCTCCTCAATATACTCGCGCAGATTATAGCCCCCCGCGAACCGGGTGACGTGTACTACGGGAGCAAGTCCAAACATACGCCAACGAACTGGAGGAGCTTTGTCATCTTTGGCGTGCCCAGTTGGAGTGTGGCAAAAGAATACGTCAGCGGAGAAATCACCGCCCCTCCATGCTCCCACGGGTATTCCGGATTCGGTTTGTCCCTGTCGCCGGCAGGGGCCAGTTCCTCGATGAGCTTTGCGGTCGGGAGCAATCCATCGATGAACGCGCGGAACTGATCCCGCGACATCGAGTATTTCCCCTGAACTTGTCGGTGGAGTTTACTGTGCTGGATGAAACGCACGAACGCGCCGTGCCTGCCCTCCGGGCGCTGTCCGTCGAGCACGCACAGGAACGCCTTCGCGAGTTTCTCCGTCGCCATTTGCAGATAGTGGAGTTGGTGGCAAAAACGAAACGTGCCGAGTGCTCGAAATACGTCCCAGTCCGATTTCGCCTGCTTGGCAAACGCAGTCAGCCAAGTCTCCACCATGTCAATTCGTCCCGACCTGGAGTTCCTTGGCGTCTTCCCAACTGCCCCAACCCTCGGGCAATGCGACAACGCCGACTTCCTGGGGCCGGATCAGGGCGATCGCCGAAGGTATGGATACCCCATCCGCGAACCCAGGGCCGAAATGAAAGGCGACGATGCGGGAATCGCTCGGCAGCGCCTCGGGATCCACCTCCACCAGTCGCACTTCTTCCGTATGCGGGAACCAGAAAATACGCTGGATGTTCGGCTCGGACTCCTTATTGTCCTTCGCCACGCTCATCGCGATGTCGTGCATTTTCTCCATGGCAACCATAACGCACTCTCCCGCCAGGCGACGATCCTCGCGTCCCTACACTGGCAATTATCGGCGCCGGCGCCACCCGTGTCAAGGTTGCCTGACTGCCAACGCGGGCGACACCGCCTCCGCTACTCGCCATTCTCTACCTTCGTCGGATAGTCATACGGGCCGTGCGACAGATCCACCGCCCGGTCGAAGTTCGCGGTCGGCGGCGGGCTGGGGGTCTGCCATTCCAGCGTCTTGCCGCCCCACGGGTCGCGCGGGGCCCGCCGGCCTTTGAGCAGCGAATAGACCAGGTTGCCGAACATCAGCAGAATGGCCGTCGCCACGACCCACGAGCCGATCGTCGACGTGCGGTGATAGACGGTGTAGCGCGGCAGGTAATCCGCGTAGCGCCGCGGCATACCGGCCATGCCCGCCATCAGCAGCGAGAAATACAGCATGTTGAACCCGACAAAGAAGATCCCCGCCGCGGCCAGGGCCACCTTCTGGTTGTACAGCCGGCCGAACATCTTCGGCCACCAGTAGTGCAGCGCCGCGAAGAAGCACGCCCCGGCCCCGCCGAACATGACGTAGTGGAAGTGCCCGACGATGAACGCCGTGTCGTGGATGTGCAGGTTCAGCGCCAGCGCCCCCTGCCACAAGCCCGTCAGCCCGCCGATGCTGAACAGGAAGATGAAGATCATCGACCACACCATCGGCGGGTTGAACTGGATCGACCCGCCGTGCATCGTCGCCAGCCAGTTGAACACCTTCACCGCGCTGGGCACCGCGACGAAGAACGTGAAGAACGAGAAGACCAGCCGGGCGAAATCGCCCATGCCGGAGGTGAACATGTGGTGCCCCCACACGATCGAGCCGAGCGTGGCGATGCCGATGGTCGACAGGACAATATAGCCGTAGCCGAACACCCTCTTCCGCGAGCAGGTCGGGATGATCTCCGACGCGACGCCCATGGCCGGCAGGATCATG
>JAQTVL010000330.1 GCA_028706835.1 Phycisphaerae bacterium
CCTGTCGGTGAGCACCGTCGCTCTGTTCGGCATCGGTGCGGCCATCACCCTGTTCACAGGCCGGGCCGCCTGGTGGTCGGGCCTGCGGATGGTGATCTTCGGCCTGGCGGCGGCGGCGATCACGTTCGGGATCGGGCGATTGATCGGGGTGACCATCGGGTAGGTATTGCGAAGAGGCAAGCGACAGCCGCCCATGGCGGCTTCCGCTTCGCCTCTTCGCATCCGTCCGCAATAGTTTCTTGGACGCTCTAGCCGATAGGGGTATACTGAATCGGCTTTGCACCCTTGTCGCCTTGGACGCATCTGGAGGTCTCTGCAATGTCGTTGCCGTTTCGTATGTCCAAGCGTGCCCTGCGCACGCCCGAGCCGCCGATCAGTTGGCTCATGAAATACGCCCTCGATTGCCCGCAGTGCATCTCCCTGGCTGCCGGTTTCGTCGACACGGACACGTTGCCCGTCGAGATCGTCGGAGCCTGCACCGACGACCTGATGGCCTCTGCCGACACCGGCCGGGCCGCCCTGCAATATGGCACCACCATAGGCCTGCCCGCCCTTCGCCGGCAGATCGTTGATCGCCTGGCGGCCGACGACGGCATCACGTTCGAGGCCAATCGCGTCGACGCGGACTGCGCGATTGTTACCAGCGGCTCGCAGCAGTTGCTGTTCCTCATCAGCGACGTGCTGCTCGACGAAGGCGACATCGTGATCCTCGGCGGCCCGAGTTACTTCGTCTACATGGGCATCCTGCACAGCATGGGCGCCATCGCCCGCACCGTGCCCATGGACGCTGACGGCATGGACGTAGACGCCCTGGAGCGGGTGCTGGCCGACCTGGAACGCGCCGGCCAGCTCGATCGCGTCAAGCTGGTCTACGACGTGAGCTTCTTCCAGAACCCGATGGGCGTTTCCTTGTCGACCGAGCGCCGCAAGCGGATGCTCCAGATCGTCCAGCGATTCAGCAAGCGGCATCGCATCTTCATCCTCGAAGACGCCGCCTACAAGGAACTCCGGTTCGCCGATCCGTCGCTGCCGCCGACCAAGAAGTTCGATACCACCAACGAGTGGGTGCTGTATACCGGCACGTTCTGCAAACCGTTCAGCGCCGGCATGAAGACCGGCTTCGGCGTCCTGCCGAAGGAAATCCTCGAACCCGTGCTGCGGCAAAAGGGCAACCACGACTTCGGGTCAGCCAACCTGAACCAGATGATCATCAGCCGGGCCGTCGCCCGCGGCGATTACGACCGCCACGTGCAGAAGGTACGGGCGGGCTATCGCAAGAAGGCCGCGGTGATGGCCGACGGCATCCGCAAGTATTTCCCCGCGGCGACGACGTGGTACGAGCCGCAGGGCGGGCTGTATATCTGGGCGGAACTGCCGGCGTCGATTCCGACCGGCCCGGACAGCGAGTTCTTCAAGGCGGCGCTGGCGCAGAATGTGCTTTACGTGCCCGGCGATTTCTGCTTCTACCCGAACAGCGGCTACGAAGGCACGCGAAGCGCCATGCGGCTGAGCTACGGTGTGGCCGCCCCGGGCCAGGTGGCTGAGGGCATCAAGCGGCTGGGCGAACTGGCGTGCGAGATGCTCAGCAGCGGCGTCGCGGCGAAGTAGCGGGGGCCTTCTTTCCGGAAACCCACATGACCAGCAGCAACGATCCCGGCGCCGGCGGCAACATCCAGGCCCGCGTGCCCGAGCATGTCTCGCAGGGGCTGTTTGCGACCGGCGCGGTCATCCTCAACGGCCCGGGCGAGTTCATCATCGACTTCATCCAGTCGCTGATTCGGCCGGCCAGGGTGGTCAAGCGCGTCGTCCTGATCCCGATGGTGATGGGCCAGTTCATCGACGCGTTCCGCGAGAACGTCCGCATCTACGAGCAGTCGTTCGGCCCGCCGAAGGCGATGCCCTCGGGCCCGCCGAACCCGCAGACCCGGCCAATGACGCCGCCGCCCGGCGGCGCCGCCGCCGGTTCGCCCGCGGAGCAGCCGGTCTCGCCGCCGCAGGGGCAGTCGCCCTCGGCGTCGCGCGAGGAATCGCCGCTCGCGGAGGACAGGCCCCTGCACGAGCGAATCAGCGGCCCGCAGCCGCCGCCGGCCATGCCCTCGGTCCAGGAACTCTACGATGAGCTGAAACTGCCGGACTCCGAGCTGAGCGGCGTGTATGCCAACGCGGTGCTCATCAGCCACAGCCCCGCGGAATTCGTGTTCGACTTCATCACGCGATTCATGCCCCGGGCGGCCGTATCCGCCCGGATCTACATGTCCGCCTCCCACGCCCCGCACGTGCTGGAGTCGCTGGCGTCGGCGTTCCAGCATCACCTTCGCAACACGCAGCCGCCGTCGGGGAAATAAGCGGGAAGGGCGGCCGCAATGAAGGGGAGGGGAAGGGGAAAGGGTTACGATCAATCGGCTGGGAGCCGGAAATCGTACGCGACCTCTTCTTCCTTCTTCTCCCTTCCTGAACAGGAGAAACAGCATGAAATCAGCGATGGCGTTGATGGCGGCCTTGCTGGCCCTTCCGTTGGGAACTTCTCCCGTATCGGCTGGGGGGACCTGGCAGGTCAACATCCCCGCCACGCAGTCGGACCTTTCGCCGATGTTCTCCTTCATCAAGGAAATCCGCCACGCCTTCGAGGACTACGACGAGGCCCGCATGCCCCTTGAGCAACGGGAGGCGTGGGCCAATCGGATCGCCAGGGTCTGCCAAACCGCCAGGCCGGGTGCGGCAGAGAACGTCGAACTTTACGTTCACGCGTGCTATGAATGCACGACGTTCCTGACCTCCATGAACATGGGCGAGCGAAGATTCGAGATGTGCCAGGCGATTGTGGCCGGGTGCTTGCCGTACATCGATGCAGTGCCGGTCCCGTTGGCGATGGATTTGGCTTCCCAGATGAGCTATGCCCTCGATCTGGACGGCAGACCGCTGACCCCGCAGTCCCGATCCGCCTACCGCAACACCTTCGTGGAGTACCGGCTGAGGGTGTGGCGGCGGGTTGCAGCGGCGATTGACCCGACGTGGAAAGAAAATGATCCGAATAATGCAGTGTATGCGAATATGGCGCCGCCCGGCGGGGCATATCCGAGTGGGGTTGCACCCGAGGGCATCAAGGAGCCGGAAATCAGACAGGCGTATGAGAAACTGCTTGCTGAGAACCATCGCAAAGCGAAAAGGAATAATCAGCAGATCACCGCGCGGAGAAACGCCGACACCTGGCGGAAAAGGGCGTTGGGAGTGGATATGGTTTCGCTGTACGGGAAAGGTCCGGTGACCGACGAGGACTGGGAAATGCTGAAGGCATATCTCCGGGTCTACGTGTCCGATGATGGTCTTCGCCAAGAGATTTACGGCAAGTGCAGGAAGGCCGCTGGTGCAGAGGGTGAAAAGGAACGCTGAGATGCCAGTCGGAAACAAGATCACGATCTACATCCCGTTACGCAATGAGGGCGTCCCTGTCTGGCGACCGACCCTCGGAGTTGACCTAGGCGGGGATGTCTACCGGGTGCTTCCGACCGAGCACTGCGATCCGGGCGACGAGGAGTGGGAGTTCCTGCCGGGGAGCGTCGTTCGCTGCCAACGGGAAATCAATGCGGGCGAGTTGCTGCTGATCGCCAAGACGGCCTTGCCACTTTGCCCTGTCTGCGGCTATGAGCAGGACGTACCCCCGTGGACCGAGGATGGGGCGTCCGACGAGATATGCCCCTGCTGCGGGATTCAGTTCGGATACTCGGATTGTGCAGGAGGGGATGCCAACAAGCGACAGAAAATCTACAAGGAATGGCGGCGGAAGTGGTACGCAGGCGGGATGGAATGGTGGAGCAAGGGGCAACCGGTCCCCGCCGGATGGGATCGATATGAGCAACTGCGTCGGGTGGGCGTGGAGAACTACAGCGGCATGACGACGAATGAACGGCTGGTTGTTGCCGGGTTGCTCGACAAGTTCGACCGAGCCGCACGCAACCGCAACAGGGCGGACATGGTCTTCCTGCTGACACAGGTGCAACTGGCAACCGGGGAAGCCGAGCGGATTGCAGATACGGTCCTTGCTCATCCGAAGCAGTAAGGCTTCGAGCCTTCTTGACCGGAAAAGGGTCACGATCAGTTCTTTGCGGGCCGGGAGTAGCACGCGATTGCTTTTGCGGGCCACCTTTCGTGGCGTCCCAGTTTCCGAAAGCCCGCAGGGCGACTGAGGCGGGTGTCCTCAATCGCCCGCTGCGCGGACTCTCGGGATGGGGGCGGGGAAACCACGGGCTCGTTCGATGCCTCGCTACGCTCGGCATCGAACTTCACCCGTGGCTACTGGCAGTCGCCCTGCGGGCTCTCGGACTGGATGGCTGCGAGGACGCGGAGTGTTGACGGTTGTGCGATGCGGCGGGTGATGGGGTCGCGGAAAGGGGGGCCTTCGTCCCGCGCACTCCAAAAGCGGGCTATGCCCGCGGGGGAGTTCGGCCACGACCCATTACTTCGGCCCTTCGACACACTCAGGGCAGGCAAGCTCAGGGCAGGCGGGGTGGGGGCGTCCGTGAACGACGGCTACGACGCTCTGGCGGGGGAAGCTACCCGGGATGGGGGCGCAGCGGAACGATGCGGCTGTGTGGCTCGGCTGGAGTCGCGGCCTAAACGATGGCCGGGCAAGGGGTACCGAAATACACCTGGCTGTAAGTGCAGGAATCGATCTCGAAACGCGTGCGCGAATACAGGAGTTATGACGATTACGCGGGAATCTGGACGCGATTTTGGACGCGGATACCGCGGGATGCTGCGGCATATAGGCGGGTCACTGTCGCGTGCTGCGGCTCACAGGCAGCACGGTTTCATCGTGTCCCCGAATTAAACGGGTGGCTCGGCCAGCATGTGACGGGCCGGCCGGGGGTTGCCGAAGAAATTCATAGTTAGTGATTGCTATTGTTCCACGTGGAACATTCCCGGAGGGACGGGTGGGCGGGCCCCCACCGCGGCTGAAGCCGCACCTCCCCCGCTTCGCGGGAGAGGCGTAATGCGAAGGTTGTTCCACGTGGAACATTGCCGGGGGAGGCCCTCTCCCTTGCTCCCTCCCCCGCAGTAGCGGTGGAGGGAAACATGCGGGCCCCCACCGCGGCTGAAGCCGCACCTCCCCCGCTTCGCGGGAGAGGCGTAATGCGAAGATTGTTCCACGTGGAACATTGCCGGGGGAGGCCCTCTCCCTTGCTCCCTCCCCCGCAGTAGCGGTGGAGGGAAACATGCAGGCCCCCACCGCGGCTGAAGCTGCCCCTCCCCCGCAAGCGGGAGAGGCGTAGGGCTTGCGCGGGAGGTGGAACCTGCCCGCGATTCCTGCTACAGTTTCCGCCATGAGCAGCGACACCGATACTCTCGACGCGACAAATCCGGCCTGCAAGCCGCCGATGTTCTCGCCTCCGATGTGGGGCGTGCTGCTGACGGCGGTCGCGGCGGCGGTCTACCCGGCCATGATGGTCTTCCCCAACCAGTATGACAGCGGCGTGTTCGCG
>JAQTVL010000331.1 GCA_028706835.1 Phycisphaerae bacterium
GAGAGGGGCCTCGCCGAAGGCGAGTGCTTTTGCAGATTGCGGGGCAGACGGGGACGTTTCCCCTTTTGCTCTAGGCGCTGTGGCGGAAGCGACGGCGCAGCCCCGCCCCGAGCAGCGTTACCCCGCCCAATGCCAGGAACGCCAGCGTCCCCGGCTCGGGTATCAACGCCATCGCTGCAACGACGTTGGCCATGCCCATCTCGTCCAGGCCGCCCGCGCTCTCGGCGTAGAAGTTCCACGACACGCCGGTGATCGTTTGGCCGGCAGTCACTGCCAGCACGCCCGACGGATGCGACGGGTCCAGGTGCAGCCCGCCGATGTCCAGGCTCCACGTGACCGAGTTCCACTGCGCGCCCGTCACGGTGGAGGTCGACGTGATCGCCATGGTCATCGGCGTGCCGGCTGGGTAGTCGGATGTCGAGCCGATCGCGAGGTCGAAATCGCCGCTGGTCACCGTGCCCGAGGCGAAAAACGAGTGGGCCCCGGATACGGCGGTGGAGCGGTAGGCTGCGTCCGAGGTGATATGGCCGGCGCCGACCATGCCCAGCTTGGCGCCGGAGCAGGTCATCTGAATGTGCTGCGAATCGGCATCCAACTCCGGCGGCACCACAGGGTCGTAGGCGTACGTTTCCACGGTCAGCGCCGACGTGTCCGTCCCGCTTTGGTTGGCGGTCCCCGTGACGCCGCCGGCGTGCGCGACCGCGTAGGAATGGCGGGTCATTCCGGCATTGCCCATGTCGATCGACGGCAGCATCGGGTCGGCGCAGGCCGGCCCGGCCAACCAGGTCAGCGTGATCGCCGCCAGCGGCATGGCGAGGGCGGTTGCGAAGCGGCTGCGGCCGCACGTTCGGGGGGAAACCTGTCTCATCGAATTCCTCCTCCAGAAGGTCCGCTTGCCAACGGGCAAACGCCTGTACAAAACCGGCGCGCAGACGAACCGTTCGTCTCGAAGGAGTTCAATCGCTGCCCAGCAGGCTTGCGGTGAACTCGCATGGTCATGGACGACCATCCGGTTCACCTTCTCTCTGGCAGGCCAAGTGGCCCCTGGCATTCACGGCTACCTGTGTGCAAATTGCGTGCCAGAACCAGAGTTGTGATCGCCAGTAACGAATGTAACATCAGTCGCATGTTACGGTTACACAAAAGTTACAGAAACGGAGACCTAGGGAAGTCTATAGCGGGATGTTGAAGAAAAGCAACACAGAGTCCCTTTGCTGTTGACCAAAAACAACATCCCGCACGTTCCTGCGACAGTCAAACCGGTGTCAGCCGGCGGCGTGGGTGCGGAGACGCCATCCGGTGACGGGACCGGGCGGGACGGGTGGAGAGTCATTGGCTGGGGCGGCGCGGGTGGGGCTGGCAGAGACTGCCAGGCGGTGGACCGGAATGGCGCTGCACGGCAGTTCGGCGTCGCGGTGAATCTTGCCTCGCCGCAGCGACAGTATCCAGCCGAGGGTGCGGCGGATCGTGCTGGCCAACCCGAGCATGCCCAGTATCTGCGCCCCCACGCCGGCGGGATACAGCGTGCTGCGAACGCGGAGCAGGGCCCGGGCCAGTTGCACCGGATTATAGAAACAGAGGTAGGCCAGCAGGATGTTGATCTGCTTGCGCCACGGGTTGGCATGGCTGGACGCGATGACGTAGTTTCCGTCGAGCATGTGGGTCTGGACGAACCGGCGGCCCGCGCGGAGCAACATGCTGCCGGAGGTGTAGGCCTGCTCATAGGATCGCGACCCGGTGGCCGGCGAGATCATCAGCACCTGCATGGTGATGGCGCCGGCCTTGCGCAGCAGTCGCACCTGGTTGAGCAGGCCATGATCGCCGCGGCGGCTGGCCAGCGGCTGGGCATCGTGGTGCATCAGCATCGGCATCGGCAGGATTCCGGCCTCGTTGAGCAGGCGGAAGGCCTCAAGCGTCCGGTCGACGCTCTGGCCCTTCTTGATCAGCGTGGCGGTCATGTCTTCGACGCCGAGCCAGACCCCTCGCAGGCCCGCCGAGCGGGCGGCACGCAGGTGATCCTTCATGCGAAGCGTGTCGCTGACGGTGGCCTCGGTGCCCCAGACGATGCGGTCGGCCAGCGGCTTTCCGGCCACTCGCGTGCGGGCGAGTTCCTCAACAATCTCCATGGTTCGGGCGGGCTCGTTGAAGAAGTTGTCGTCCGCGCCGAAGAAGGCCCGCAGGCCAAACTCCCCGTGCAGGCGGCGGAAGTCGGACGCGATCCGCAGGCCGCTCTTGAGGCGATGCTCACGCTGGTTGTAGGCAGGGATGGGGCAGTAGTGGCAGCCGAACCGGCACCCGAACGTCATGACGATCGCGGCGATCGGAGAGTGCTTGGCGACCTGCGAGGCCGGCAGGGCCTGGGCGGCCAGGCCCGCGCCGCGGGCGGGTCGCTCCAGCAGCCGAAAGCCGTGGGCTTCGTCGGGCAGTTCGTCCAGGTCGCCGACCAGGCGTTGCGGGCCGGTGTCGATGAGCTTCTCGACGCAGCCGGCGGCATCGGTGCGGGCATACATCAGCCCGGGAACGGTGTCGAGCACGCCGCGATTGCGGACCCGTAGAAACGTCTGGCGCAGCGATTCGCCGCCGGCCCGCTCCGTCAGCAGCACTTCCAGCAGATTCAGCAGCACGTACTCCTCGCCGGTGACGGCGACATCGGGCGGCTGGCCGTCCGCGCCGTTGAACAGGCCCCAGGGCTCGTAGATGGCCTTCGCCCCGCCGGCGAGGATGAGCGGCCGGTGTCGCGGGTCGATGCGGCGGGCGTCGGCGATCAGTTCCATGCACCGCGTCCCGTGAATCTGCATGCTGGAGACCATGAACAGGTCGGGCACGCGGCCGTCGAGGCGCATCGCGCTCGGGCGGAAGTGGCGGTTCCACTGCTGGAGCACGATCCGCGTCCTGGGGAAGCCGGCTTCGACCATGGCGGAACCGATGGCGCGCACGCCGGCGGGCGCGATGCGAACGTCAAAGAACCTGAACGGGAGCATGCGGGTCCGATGGTCGAAGGCCGAGACGATGACCGTGGAAAGGTCATGGCCTGGGGCGCGGAGGCGCAAGCGTCGAAGCACGTCACTGAGTTCGCCGGATCGCAGCAGGCGATCGCCGGCTGGGCGGGAGCACAATTCCATCAGGTCACATCATTACCCAAACGGGCATGAAAGGCCGGGGATGGCTGTTCTTCGAAAACAAGTATAGCACACGATTCGGGTGGGCGGGGGGTCCAAACGGCGTAAGAATCGGTTGTTCCCGGCCCTTGCATTGCCGACTCGCGCCAGTATTATTACCGATTCTGGAAGACGGGAATCGATTACGACTCAAGGAGACTGCTCATGCCGCTTGTTACCACTCGCGAAATGTTCAAACTGGCCTACGCCGGCGGGTTCGCCGTCGGGGCGTTCAACGTCAACAACATGGAGATCATCCAGGGCATCGTCGACGGCTGCAAGGACGACAACGCCCCGCTGATCCTCCAGATTTCCAAGGGCGCCCGCCAGTACGCCAACGTCAAGTATCTCCGCAAGCTGATCGACGCGGCACTGGAGACCAGCGGCGACCTGCCGATCGTGATGCACCTCGACCACGGCGACAGCTTCGAGCTGTGCAAGGCCTGCGTCGACGACGGGTTCACGTCGGTTATGATCGACGCCTCGCACCTGCCGTTCGCCGAGAACATCGCCCTGACCCGCAAGGTGGTCGAATACGCCCACGCCCGCGGCGTCACCGTCGAGGCCGAGCTCGGCAAGCTGGCCGGCGAGGAAGAGCACGTCAAGGTCGACGAACGCGACGCGGTCTATACCAACCCGGCCCAGGCGGCCGAGTTCGTCGGGAAGTCCGGCTGCGATTCGCTGGCCGTCGCCATCGGCACCAGCCACGGGGCCTACAAGTTCTCGACCAGCGAGCCGAAGCTGAACTTTGACCGCCTCGCGGCCATCCAAAAGGCGATCCCCGGCGTGCCGATGGTGCTGCACGGTGCGTCCAGCGTGCCGCAGGACCTGGTGGCCAAGTGCGTGCAGTTCGGCGGCCAGATGAAGGGCGCCCAGGGCGTGCCGGAAGCCATGATGCACAAAGCGGCCACCGAGTTCGGCATCTGCAAAATCAACATCGACACGGACCTTCGGCTGGCGATGACGGCCAGCATCCGCGAGGTGTTCGCGACGAACCCGAAGGAGTTCGATCCGCGGAAGTATCTGGGACCGGCCCGCGACGCGATCAAGACGGTCGTCAAGCGAAAGATCCAGATGCTCAACTGCGCCGGCAAGGCCGACGCCGTGCGGGCGGCAGTCAAGAACTGACACGACGCCGCGCCGTTTGATTCGTACAGTAACGAAGCCCAGGGATTGCCATCCCTGGGCTTTTTGCTGTCTTCGCTACTGTTCATCGTCAACTTCCTTTCGTGAAAGAGGTTATGCGACCGATTTCGATCGATCGAATTCATCCGTGGAAATCCGTGAAATCCGTGCTCGGTCTTCTGGCTGTTCCCTAAACGATACCTGCTCTTGAACCGGGCCCCATTCTGGCTCAAGTCTGACCGCTGAAACCTTGATGTTGTGCCCGCCCCGGCTGAATCTACAATGGTGGCCATGACAGAGAACCCAAGCCAGAGCGCCGAACTTCTGCTCCTCATCCGCTCCCGGCACCCGATCATCCTGCTGCGGACACTGGAGGAGGAGCGGGCCGAGGTACTCATTCAAAACGTCTGCCAGGAACTCATCCTGCCGCTGTTCATCTGGACGGTGACAGACGGCCTGGTCAGCATGAACCGCGCCAACAACGACGACCTGGACCCGCGAATCGCCGCGCTGGCCGAGTCGGTCGGCGGCAAAGAGTCCGAAACGCGCACAGCAGCCAGGGCCCTCGCCGCCGTCGCCACCCGACCCGGCGAGGGTGTCTACGTCTTCAAGGACCTGGTCAGCCAATTGACCGACCCGGCTGTGCGACGCCGCCTGCTCGACCTGGCGCCGCAGTTCGCCACCGGCACGCGCAGCCTGATCATCCTGTCAGCCGGCCCGGTCGATTGGCCGGCGGAACTGGAACGCTGGGTCGCGACGTTTCACCTGAAATTGCCCGACGAGCGGCAGTTGGCGGAGATCGTCCGCGACGCATGCCAGTCGCTCTCGAAGACCGGGCGCGTCAAGGCGGAACTCACCCGCTCGCAGTACCAGCAGCTCGTCAATTCGCTCCGCGGGCTGACCGGCTACGAGGCAACGCTCGCGATCAACCGGGCGATCGTCGAGGACGATCGGCTGGACGCCGACGACCTGCCCCGGCTGCTCAACGTGAAGAAGGAGATCGTCAGCCGAAAGGGGCTGCTCGAGTTCATCGCCCCCGACCAGTCGCTGCGTGACGTCGGCGGGCTGGAGAACCTGAAGAATTGGCTGGAGCGCCGCCGGACCGGCTACACCGTCGAGGGCCGGAAATTCGGGCTGACGGCCCCGCGAGGCCTGTTGCTGCTCGGCGTGCAGGGCTGCGGCAAG
>JAQTVL010000332.1 GCA_028706835.1 Phycisphaerae bacterium
GTTAGCCTTGCAGAATGCGGCGTAGTCCTTCACCGGAATCAACAGGTACACCGCCTTCTCAGGACCTTTGTCGATATCGATGCTTTCCAGCACCATTGCTACTGCCCCGTTGGGGTCAAACTGGCTGATATCCCAGTTCATGTCCCCGAACGTCTTGGTCAGCCCGTGGAAGTCGTTCACGCCGAACAGCTTGGCGTATTCGGTGACCTTCTGGTCCAGTTTCTGCCAGTTGGGCACGACAACCACGACGGCGGCGTCGGACCGCACCTGCGCCAGCGCGTCGAGCGCCGACACGCCGGCGGGCGCCTCCTTGACCGGCGCGACATCCGCAGCCGCCGGTTTTGCCGGCTCAACTGGCGCAACCTGCGCCCGGCTGTCTGTCAGGCCCACGACGCACATTGCGATCATCGCTACGGCGCCCACCAGCCGGGTCTTCCACGTTCCCAGTTTGAATGACGCGATCATTCGGATTCTCCTCTTGATCTGCCGTTTGTTTTCGGATATCCCCACCGCGCCCGGCAGAAACCCGCGACAGGTGACACGTTCCAGAAGTTTTACGATCGTCAACCCATACTCCGCATTGCGGCCCTGGCCGACCCTGTCCAGCACCAGCGCGTCGCAGGCCAACTCGCGATCCGCCCTGGCGCGGGCGGCGGCCAGCCAGATCATCGGGTTGAACCAGTGCAGCGCCACCGCGACGCTGCCCAGCCAGTGAAACAGCACATCCTGTCGCCGCAGGTGCCCCAACTCGTGCATCAGAACGAACCGCTGCTCGTCGGCCGACAGAGTCGAGACGAAATCCGCCGGCAGCAGCAGCGTTGGGCGGAACACGCCGGTGACGGCTGGGCTGGTTCGCTCCGCTGCCCAAGCGATCCGCACGGATCGCCTGACGCCCATTGCTTGCTTGCACTCAGCCACCAGGTCCAGAACCGCCGCGTCGCGGCACAACCGCCACCGCCGCGAGCGGAGAGTCAGCATCAGCCAGGCGATGCCCAGCCGGAGCAGCAGCGCCGCCGCGCCGACAACCCAGGCGAGCGGGACCAGCAGCGAAATCCACTCCCGCGCGGTTCGCGGCGGGGGAGGCGTTATCGAGGCTGGCGCGACCGGCTGGTCCCCGCGAGCGGGCGAGGCCGTCAATGGTTCAGTCGGCCGAACGCCTCGTTGCCGCCACTTGCGCAGCAGTTCCGCGCGATCCTGCGGCAGGTATTCGCTTACCACGCGCCAGGTCGTAATGGCCGCCGCGACGAGCGGGTGGACGTTGCCTCCGTGGGATACGGCCGGTTCCGGGTGCGGCGCGTCTTTGGCCGTCTCGGCCGTCGCCGGCGCACGCGCAAGATTGTAGATGCTGACCTGGCTGCTCGGCCCAACGGCGAGGACCAGTCGGCCCAGCACCAGCAGCCAAAACCCATACCGCCACCCGGCTGACAGCCGCCCGCGCAGCGCCCACTGCACCCCCAGCACCAGGATCACCAGCAGCGAGGCCTGCACCGAACTGTGAGCCATCCACCGGAACAGGACGTCGATCGTCACGCCCCACTCGAACATGCGCCACCTCGTAGACTGTGAACAACTACCCCTGCCGCTTGGACAGGAGAATGTCCCGCAGTTCCTCGATCTCCTCGGCCGACAGCCGGGCGTCCCGAACCATCTGGACGAGCATGGCCGACTCCTGACCCGCGAACACCCGGCGCAGGAACGTTCTGCTCTCCGCCCGCACGTACCGGCTTCGCGGATAGGCCGGGCGATACGCGTATCGCTTGCCCTGCGGCTCGAAGAGGACCGCGCCCTTGTGAACCAGGCGGTTCAACAAGGTTTTGACGGTGCGGGGGCTCCAGTCCTTGCTCCCGCTGAGCCGCCCGGCCACGTCCGCCGCCGCCAGCGGGTGCTGATCCCACAGCACCTCCATCACGGCCCACTCGGCCTGCGAAATTCTTGGCATGGCTGCCATGCGGCATCCTCCTGAGACTACATAAGTAGTCACAAAAGTATCACAAGTGTAATCGGTGTGCAAGAAGAAAACGCCGAGAAAATGGTCCCAGACTGTGGGAAACGGGGACATCACGGACTTCCGCCGCTTGCGTTTGGCGTGTCAGCAACGGAACTTGGCGGCGGGAATCAAGGAGGTCCCCGATTCGCTTTGCTCGCGCGGGAAAGCGGGGCCTTCGTCCCACGCACTCCGAAAGCCCCGGCTCGCCGGGGCGGGAAGCGATGACTGCACGGCATGCATCGCTCTATCCGGGCGCAACCCTGTGGAGTGGCAAAGGCGCCGCGGGCTTCCGCCACCGGCGACAGGCCGAATCGCCGAGCCGCGCCGGAATTCTGGAACCCCCGGCGCTTCTCGCGCATCCAATACGGTGCGGACGCAAGGAGTCAACCCGCCACTTCAGGAGAGACGCCATGATGAAACGTGTGACATTGCTGCTGGGAATCGCGGTGCTGGCGTGGGCGCAGCCGGCCTGGGCTCGCATCAAACTGGCGGCCCTGCCGGTTCGGGAACGGGTCGAGATCCAACTGGACCACGGCTCCTACACCTTGGTCGAGGAGGAGCGGATCGTCCCGCTGCTGAAGTCCTCGGCCCAGGCTGGGAACAACATGATCGACTTCAGTTGGTCCAACACCAGCGTGGACAAGGACTCGATCCAGTTCCGCCCGATCGCCATTCGCGAGGGTGACAAGTTCAGGCCGATCAAGAAGATCAAGGGCGCCTCGGGTTCGGAGGTCGATGAGGTCAACGTGATCAACGTGGCCTATCCGCCCAACGAGAACGCCCTGGTCTGGGAGGTCTTCGCCAGCGAAGGCTGCGCGGTGAAGGTCCGCGTCAGCTACCTGATCTCCAACCTGAACCGCTGGTTCAGCTACGAGGCGTTGGCGGAGAAGGACGAAGACCGGCTGACGCTCAAGAAGCACCTGATCCTCCGCAACTACTCGGGCGAGGACTTCGGCTCGGCCGGCGTGTGGGCGGGGTTCGGGCCGAAATTCCTCAAGCTCGTCGGCCAGCAGGAAGAGATCAAGATGCTGGTGGCGAGCTTCGCCGACGTGCCGATCAACAAGACGTTCACATTCGACTGGTATGCCAACGGGCAATTGAACCCGGACAAGCCCAAGTGCTCCCGCGTGCTGATGCACTACAAACTGATCAACGACGAGAAGCACAACCTCGGCAAGTTCCCCCTCCAGCCGGGCAAGGCCCGCATCTTCATCCGCGACGGCCGGGGCGGCGAGGCGTTCCTTGGCGAGGATGTCGCCCAGCTCACGCCGCTGGACGGCACGATGAAGCTCTACCTCGGCGAGGCTCGCGACGTGGTTTGCGAGCGGACCCTGGAAAGCAACGATCGCCACGCGGTGCGTGGCAACCTGTTCAACCAGGAAATCGTCCTGAAGTACGAGATCGAGAACTTCAAAGACAAGGCCTGCACGCTGGATATCGTCGAGCAGATGAATCGCCTGGCTGCCGAATACGGCGCCAACCCGCACGGCGAGGCCGAGTGGGAGCTGGAAGCCAGGACATCCAAGGAGATCAAGCTCTCGTTCCCGGACGGCCGATCGCTGCCGGTGCTGTCGGTGCAGTTGCCCGCCCGGCCGAAGGACAAGGACGCGAAGGTCGAAAAGGTCGTCGTCAAGTTCCATGTCACCATCAAGAACCTCTGGTAAGGCAGGCGCCCCATGAAACGCACAATGCTCATCGCATCTGTCGTGCTGGCGGGACTGGCGGTGCAGATCCCCACGACCGGGAAGAACATCGACCTGGTGACGCTGCCCGGGCGCGACAAGGTCCAGTTGACCATCTACAACTCCGAGGACATCACGCTGGTCAAGGAGTCCCGGTCGATCACCTTCAAGAAGGGGACGAACCAGATTCAGTTCTCCTGGGCCGGCACCCTGATCGACCCGACCAGCGTCCGCTTTCGGCCGCTGGAACATGCCGGCGACATCGACGTGGCGGACACGGTGATTTCCGGGCAGAAGCCGCAAAGCCTGGTCTGGAACATCGAGTCGAAGTTCGAGGGCCAGGCCACCGTCGAGGTCAGCTACTTCACCAGCGGGCTGACCTGGCAGATGGACTACACCGCCGTGACCGATCCGGACGAGACGAACATGGCCTTCCGCGGCTACGTCCGCGTGTTCAACAACTCCGGCGAGGAGTATGAGAACGCGGAGGTTCGGCTGATCGTCGGCACGATCAATCTGACCGAGAAGATCGCCCAACTGGCCCGCCGCTATGGCGTGCAGCCACCGGCGCCTGGCGAAGCGAAATACCGCGAGATGCGTAACGAGGCGATGGATGAGTCGATCAGCAGGGCCGCCGGCGCCCTGCCGTCCCCGGCGACCCAGCCGCCGCCGCCCGACAAGCCCAAGCAGATCGTCAAGGAAGGGCTCAGCGAGTACTTCATGTTCGCCGTCGAGGGCAGCGAGACGATTCGCAACGGCTGGTCCAAGCGGATGCAAGCGGTGACGGCTGACAACGCCAAGTTCGACATCGTCTATCGCATGCGGAGCCACCAGTACGGCCCGCAGCCGGTTCGGTTCTTCATCTGGCGGAATGACTCCGAGCACAAGCTCGGCGATAGCCCGCTGCCGGACGGGATGATTCGTGTCTTCCGCGACAACGGCAGCGATGGGCTGGCCTACCTCGGCCAGCAACTCGTGCGCTATGTGCCGATCAAGGCGGAGATCGAAGTGAACCTGGGCGTGGACAACCTGGTGGTCTACGAGAGCCGCATCGTCAGCACGAAGCGGCTGAACTTCGCGTTCGACCAGTGGAACAACGTCTGCGGCTGGGACGAGCAGCAGCAGTGGATCGAGCAGTTCCGCAACTATCGCACCAAGCCGATCGCGGTGGAGTTCCGCCGCGTGTGGGCTGGCGACGTGGAGTATCAGTCCGAGCTGCCAACGACGCTCTACGACTTCCAGACGATCGAGACGAAGTTCCAGGTGAAGGCTCGCGACAAGACCGAATACCCGGCTGACGTGCTGACCCACCAGGGAGCCAACAGCAAGCAGGCGCGGGTGAAGCTGAAGGGCCCAGCCCCCAAACCGGAGTGAGCCATGAAGCCAGTTACGATTGCCGCCGCGTTGATTGCATCCGTCCTCTGCCTGCCGTGCGTGGCCAAGAATATTGACTTGGTAACGCTCCCCGGGCGGGACAAGGTGCAGTTGACCATCTACAACTCCGAGGACATTACGCTGGTCAAGGAAACCCGGTCGATCACCTTCAAGAAGGGCGTCAACCAGATCCAGTTCTCCTGGGCCGGCACGCTGATCGACCCGACCAGCATTCGGTTTCGGCCGCTGGAGCGCGCCGGCGACATCGATGTGGCCGACACGGTGATTTCCGGGCAGAAGCCGCAAAGCCTGGTCTGGAACATCGAGTCGAAGTTCGAGGGCCAGGCCACCGTCGAGGTCAGCTACTTCACCAGCGGGCTGACCTGGCAGATGGACTACACCG
>JAQTVL010000333.1 GCA_028706835.1 Phycisphaerae bacterium
TCCCTGGTAATTCATTGCGTTCCTCGCTTTTCACTCACCCGCGAACATGTTACCGCGCCGACCGCCCGCAGGCCATAGGACGTCGCCCCCCGGGTGCATGACCGTAGCTACGCATCCCCTCCGGGCCACGGAGCGGCCATGGAGATTAGCCCATGGCGCAAGCCATGGGTATCTACACAAGTCCGTCGGGTAGACATCGAGCGAAGACAGCGCACTCCACAAACAGCGAAGACGGAGCGGGAAAGGCTCTGCCGTCGAGGACGTTGGACTTGTGTAGATACCAATGGCTTACGCCATGGGCTGGATTCCTCCGCCCCATCCGGGGCGGGTCGGCACTGGGCCAACTCTACCGAGCGCGGTTACGGTCATGCACCCTCGCCCCCCAAGCCAGGCGCGGTTGCGTTGCCGTCTGCTTGCGGACGTGGGCTGGCGGCGGGTATCGTAACGTAGCGGGGGCCAGGTGGAGAATGCGACGTGGCGAATGACGGATTGGCGGGGTTGCTCGCGATCGTGTCCGCGTCTGAACTGGCGGAGCTGCGGGCGAGCCTGGGGATCGGACACGGATCGCGCGTGCTCGTCGTGAACACCGAAGGGCCGACCGATCCGGAGAGCTACGCAACCATCTGCGGCGACAGGGCCGCCTCGGCTGATGCGAACCGGCCCGGCCGGTCGGCGTAGTAGCGACGAGCGGGCGCATTGAAGGGCGGCGGGCGCGCGGTTAGAATCGGCGTGATGATCGACGCATCCAACCAGAGCGTCCGTCGGCGAATCACCTACTCTGGCCGCGTGCAGGGCGTTGGCTTTCGCTACGCCGCCTGCCGGGTGGCGGCCGACCACGATGTGGCCGGCTGGGTTCGCAACCTGCCAGCCGGGCAGGTCGAGGTGGTGGCGGAGGGTCGGCCCAACGACCTCGACGCCTTCCAGGCGAGCCTGGCCGACGAGATGAGCGGCTATATCCGCGGCGTGGAGGCCAGCGATTCGCCGGCGACCGGCGAGTTCTCGCAGTTCGAGGTCCGCTTCTGAGGGTCACGTGAAGGTCACCGCTATTGCCGACAACACGTTTCGCGAAGGCGTCCGCCAGCCGGTGTATCTGCTGGTGCTCGTGCTCGTGGCGGCGCTGCTCGTGACGCACTTCTTCCTGCCTTACTTCACGCTCGGCCAGGACATCCTCATGTTCAAGGACGTCTGCCTGGCGTACATCCTGATGGGCCTGCTGGTGACGGCGCTGCTGCTGGCGAGCAAGGTGGTCGACGAGGAGATCGAGAACAAGACCACGCTGACGCTGATGAGCAAGCCGGTGCGGCGATGGGAGCTGATCCTCGGCAAGTTCGTCGGCGTGATGTACGCCGTCACGCTGATGCTCGCGATCCTCGCGGCGCTCATGGTCCTGCTGACCTACCTGCGGGCCCCCGAAGACATCAGCACCCACATGGACCCGTTCGACGAGGAGCAGATCAGCCGCGTCGCCGGCGCCCGCAAACTGCACGTGCTCTCGCTGCTGCCGGCCTTCGTGCTCATCTGGCTCCAGATCGCCGTCATGGCGTCCATTTCGGTCGCCATCTCCACGCGGGTCGGCATGGTGCTGAACATGGTCATCGGCGTGGCCCTGTTCGTCGTGTTCCACCTCACGCCGTTCGTCGCCGAGCGCGGCGGCCGGGCCGCGCGGGCGATGACGGTCCTGCTGGCGAACCTGGAAAGCCTGAACCTGAACGGCCTGCTGATCTACAAGAACCTGCACTTCGGCCCCGGCCCCCTCGGCCACGGCGAGGTCGCCTACGCCGAGGTCTGGCGGCTGGTGGGGTTGGCCGGCGGATACGCGGGCGCCTACGTCGCCGCGGCGCTGCTGATCGCGATGGCGCTGTTCCGAACGCGGGAACTGGGTTAGCGGGGTATAATTCTCGGCCATGCAAACCATCGACGCGATTCAACCCGGCGCTCGCGTTCGCGTACACCAGCGGATTCGCCAGGCTGATCGCTGGCTGACGCTGGCTGTCGAGGGCGAAGTCGTGTCGCTGTCCCGCAAGCCGACCGGGTCGTGGTTCGCCCACGGCAAGAACGGGCGTCTCTGGCTGGACCGCCTGGTGCTCCGCAAGCCCGACGGCGCGGAAAGCGAACTGGTCATCGACGAGCAGTCCGAGATCGAGATACTGCTATAACGCGATTGGCCAACCGCTCGCTACTTCACGCTCGCCGCCGCCCTGCCCTGGCGGATCAACGTCGGGCCCGTCGGGCATAGCGACAGCAGCGGGCAGTCGTGGCATCGCGGGCGGTGGGCCTTGCATATCTGCCGGCCGTGCTTGATCAGCAGGATGTGGAAGTTGTAGAACTCGCGCCGCGGCACGATCGCCTCCAGGGCCGCGTGCGAGGCCTCCGCCGACACCTTGGGCCCGATCAGCGCCAGCCGAATCGCAATGCGGTGAATGTGCGTGTCGACCGGCAAGATCGGCTGGCGGAAGCTGAACAGCAGGATGCAGGCAGCCGTCTTCGGGCCGACGCCCTCGAATCGGGTCAGGTAGTTCCTCGCCTTGTCCACAGGCCAGTCAGCCAGGAATTCCAGCGACAACTCGCCGCGTTCCGCCCGGATCGCCCGGAGGATATTGCGGATGCGGCGCGACTTCATGCGGCTCAGGCCGGCGCAGCGGATCGCCTTCTCCAGCCTCGCCACCGGCGCGTCAGCCACGGCGTTCCAGTCGATCTGTTTCGAGTCGCGGGCGAACATCCGCTCCAGGCACTCGTAGGCCCGCCCGCTGTTGATGTTGGACGTGTTCTGGCTGAGGATCGTGCCGACCAGTTCCTCCAGGCCATCGCCCCACCGCCGCCAGACCTGCCGGCCGAACGCGCCCTCCAGCCGGCGGATGATTCGGGCGACCAGCGACGGGCCGGCGGCAACGGTCCGCGAGCCATGGGGGTCAGTGGACTCCGCACTTTTGCAGGATGAAGCAGACGATTCCGCCGGCGACGATGCAGATGGGGAACGTGGTTTCCCATCGGTTACTCGTAGCGGCACGGGCGTCTCACTCGTGAAGACTTGGGCAGTATCCCAGGCCACGTCACCCATGCTTGACCACGATGCTCTGCATCGCGTCGGCCACGTCCTCGCAGCGGTCGGTGGCCTTCTCCAGGATCTGGAAGATGTCCTTCCACTTGATGATCTCGACCGGGTCCGGGTTGGACGCGGTGAACAGTTCCGCCAGCGCGTGCTGCATCAGCCGGTCGCCCTCGTTTTCCTGGGTGTGAATCTGCACGCAGCAGTTGGTCACTTCGGCGAACTTCTTCTTGTTGTTCAGCCCGTCGAAGGCCTGGATCAGCAACGCCGTCGCCGTGACCAGCACCTCGCCCAGCGCCCGTGCGTCCGACGGGATGGTCTTGACCTGGTAGAGGCTCAACCGATTGGCGGCTGTGCTCATCTGGTCGATGATGTCGTCCAGCCGGGTGGCCACCTTGTGGATGTCTTCGCGGTCCAGCGGCGTGATGAACGTCTTGGCCAGGTATTCGAGTATCTGGTGGGTGAACTCATCGCCCTGGTGCTCGAGGTTGTGGATCTGGTGGGCCCGGTTGGCCACATCCGTAAAATTGGTCAGCAGGTCCATCAGCAGTTTCGCGGCGTCGTGCACATTCTGGGCCGACTTGCGGAACAGGCTGAAAAACACGTCTTCCTTCGTGAATATGCCGAGCATGGGCACCTCGCAGTTTGA
Organism: Phycisphaerae bacterium; assembly: GCA_028706835.1. Taxonomy (GTDB): domain Bacteria; phylum Planctomycetota; class Phycisphaerae; order JAJVII01; family JAJVII01; genus STB-87. The sequence continues at coordinate 3,696 of JAQTVL010000333.1, forward strand.
ACGCCGACGGGCTGTTTTGAAGGCGGGATTATACGGGAGGGGGCACTGAGTGCCAAGTGCCAAGTGCCGGGTGAAGGCGAGGGGGGCGGCAAGAATTGATGGCATACTCGCCAATCCGTCTTTTTGTGGAGTGCGGTAGCGCAGCTACCGCTTTGGGTTGCGTATCGTCGCGCCTGCCCTCCAAAGCGGTAGCTGCGCTACCGCACTCCACAAACAGCGAAGAGTTATTCGTACCACCGAATCTTGCCACACCCAGGCGAGGGGATCGGGGCACGAACAGCTTCCCACCATCCAAGACCCGAGACCCGAGCCCCATGACCCATTTTCGGCTATTCCGCCTCGGCGGCCCTCTTCCGCTCCGCCCGAGCCCCCAGCAGCAGCCCCAGCTCGAACAGGCCCCACATCGGCAACGCCAGCATGCACATGCTCAGCGCGTCCGGCGTCGGCGTAATGACCGCCGCCGCGATCGTGATCAGCAGGATCACGATCCGCCGCCGCTTGCGGAGCGTCGCCGTCGGCACCAGCCCGCTGGCCGCCAGGAACAGAATCACCAGCGGCATCTGGAACCCCACGCCGAACACCAGCATCATCGAGATCATGAACGACAGATACTCGTCCAGATTGAACCACGGCGCCACCAGCGATTCCCGCCCTTCTATCTTCTTCGCCGTCAGCGCCCACACGTGGCCGTCCGGGTCGTAGAACCGCACCTCGTTGGTGTCCGCGTCGATCCACATCGGCGTCGGCTGGCGGGCCGGCGGCGCCTCCGCCAGCCGGGGGATCAGCGGGGCGTCGGGCTGGGAGGTCGCCGCCTTCTCGAAGCCCTTGAGCTCCTCGCCGTAGATGCCACGCTGGATCGGCGTGAGATATTTCGCCTCGGGGGCCTTGAACCCCCGGCTGAACTCCACGAAATACTTCAGCGCGAACGGCATAGCCAGGAAATACACGAACGCCGCCCCCGTCAGGAACAGCCCCAGGCTGAACGCCCCGTAGTGCTTGACGAACCGCCGCTCGCGCTGGTAGAGCCCCGCGCCGATGAACTGCCAGAACTGGTAGATGATCCACGGGCTGCCCAGAATCACCCCCGCCAGCAACGCCATCTCCATGTAGTTGACGAACAGTTGCGGGACTTTTTCCTGGTACAGCCGGGCCGGCTCGCCGGCCATCCGCAACGCCACCAGCAGCGGCTGGCAGAGGAACGCGACGACGTTCTCCGCGAACCAGAACGAGGCGGCGACCGTCACCGCCAGCCCGAGCACAGCGTACAGCACCCGCCGCCGAAGCTCTTCGAGGTGGTCGCCGAAGCTCATGCGAACTTCGTCAGCCGGCTCGGTCAGCCGCTCGACGCGCCGGATCGCCTGTTTTTCCTCGGGCTCGCCCATTGGCTCGTCAGTCTACACCGTTTCCAGGCCCGGCGGAATACCCGCCCGACACCTGATCTTAGACCTCGCCGTTGGCGGATTCCCGGAGGCATGAGTCAGATTTCAGGAGTCAGATTTCACCCCCACCCCCCCTTTGAAATCTGACTCTTGAAATCTGACTCAGGCGTCTATCGACTGAACATCGCTCGACCGCAAGGGCAATATCTTTTTGTGGAGTGCGGTGTCGAGTCCGCCGTTCGCGAGCGCAGCGAGTCGAACGGCGGGCGAGGCACCGCTTTGCTTCGCGCGAGAATCCCGCCGGTTCGCGGGAAGAAGCGGTGCCTTGCCGCTTCGCGGCTGCGACACCGCACTCCACAAACAG
>JAQTVL010000334.1 GCA_028706835.1 Phycisphaerae bacterium
CGCAGGTCGCCAAGCTGAAGGAGGCCCTGCCGCTGCTTCGCGAGTATGTGAAGCGCTGGCCGGGCGACCCCGACCAGGAGAAGCTGATCAAGGGGATCGAGGCGCGCGACGCGTTCGCGCAAGGCATGCGAGCCCTGGATGTCAACCAGTTGCAGACGGCCGAGGTATGGTTTGCCCGGGCCGAGCAGTTGGACCCGGCGTTGAAGTCCAGCATCGACTCCAAGCTCCAGGGCGTGAAGGGCCGCAACGATTACCGGGCCAAGGTGGACGCGGGCGACCAGGCGCTGGCCGCCGGCGATTTCGTGCTGGCCGTCAATCTGTGGGGGGTGGCCATCAACATGACCACCGATACCGCCGAGAAGGACCGGCTCCAGGAGAAGATCCGCACGACGCGGCTGCGTCAGAGCTTGGGCAAGGCGTCCGACGCGATGACGGCGACCAAGTGGGATGAGGCCGAGGCCGCCTTCAACAGCGCCCGCCGCTTCCTCAAGCCGGGCGACGACGCCGCCGGCGCCGCCATCGACGCCCGGATCGAGGAGATCCGCGTCCACAAGACATTCGAGAAGATGCTCAAGGACGGCGACGACCTGATGGCCCGGTCGAAGTACACCGAGGCCCGCAAGCAGTACCAGTCGCTGCTGGAATATGCCAAGGACCTCAAGAACGCCGGCAACCCAGCCCCGATCGCCCCGCCGCGGAATCCGCGGGCCCCGGTCGTCATTGCCCCGGCCACGCCGCAACTGCCCAAGGTGCCGGTCAGCCTGATCACCGAGATCGAGACGGTCGCCACCGCCCGGATCAAGGACTGCGACTACGCCCGCTACGTCTATGACGCGCGGGTCGACATGGAACAAAAGAAGTGGGAGACCGCCAAACTGTTTGCGGAGATGGCCCGTCGCGCCAAGGACACCCCCGAGGTGAAGGCGATCCTCCAGGAGATCGAGAACGCGACGGCCCCGCCGAAGCCGGCGGGAACGGGAACGTGAGGGACGACGCGGAGATTCGGCTGAATGCCCGGTTTTGCCCTGTTGCCTGGGAGAAGACCATGAGGACCGCGACGCTGACGCCTCGACGACACCGCGGGCAGATTCTCTTCATCACGCTGCTGGCGCTGGTCCTGCTGGCCAGCATGGTCTTCTTCGTCTTCAACACCGGCGAGCAGGTCAACCGCCGGATGAGCATGCAGAACGCCGCCGACTCGGCGGCCATCAGCGGCGCGACCCAGATGGCCCGCAGCATGAACATCGTCGCCATGAACAACGTCGCGCAGAGCCGGCTGATCGCGATGGCGGCGATCCTGGACAGCCTGCCGCTGGCGTCGCAACTGACTTTTGAAGAGCTCGATGCGATCATCAAGGGGCTCGAGGCCCAGCTCCAGGACCCGCGCCTGACCAGCGACCCGAGGCTGAAGATCGTCCTGGACGGGATCAACTCGATGCTGAACGACCGGGCGGTGGCTACCGGGGACTTCTGGCACCCGGGGCTGCGGTTGCAGCGTGACCGGATCGCGCCGTTGCACAGCGCCCTGAACCTCAGCGGGTTCGATGTCCGCTCGCTGACCTACTGGGACCTCGGCGGCGGCGGGGCCACCCCCGACGGCGAACTCTGGAAGGCCAACCTGGCGCTACAGGACTTCTCCACCGCCACGGTCGAGACCGCGGGCGTGAACGCCCAGGCGGCGGCCACTCAGTTCGGGCAGTCGTGCATCTGGCGCGACCCGCAGGGCCAGACGAACGTCAATATCGCGAGCTCGTTCGTCGTTCCGATCCTGCCGATCCTGCCGGCGAAGGACGGGACGTTCCTGAGTTTCCAGTCGCCCGTCATGAACGGGACGCCGCCGGAACTGGTCAAGGGCTCCGCCCTGGAGTTCGCCCACCGCGGGCCTTACGACCAGTTGTTCCACTGGCGCCGGGAGGTGTGGGACAGCAGTTGGGCCCGCCCGCCGGTCTACCAGCAAGTCTCGCCGCCCACGTGGGTGCCGGGGACGCGCGGCGCGCCGATCGGCGGGGCCGGCCGGCCAGGGCTTTCGCCTCCGCCGCCCGGCGGGGCCGGGGGGTACTGGCAGGATCACGTCCGGACGATCTCGCCGGGGATTCCTGGGATGCAGAAGGGCTGGAACCCCTACGGCGTGTATGACTGGGCGCTGACGGTGGTTACCGACTATCGCCGCGACGGGGAGTACTATCCAAGTTCAGGCACGGCCTGGTATTGCGGCCAGAACGTGCCCGATCTGCCCGCGAACCTGTTCCCGGGCGGGACGGCCTCGGAGGCGTCAAACTTTCTCAAACGCACCCAGAAGCTGAGCAAGGCCAAGCTGGATTACTTCTGGGGCAACCGAACCGTGCAGACGATCCACCACCCGGTGTGGATCGCCTCCTACGATGCAGCCAAAACGGCTGCCCAGCAGAATGTCGCCCAGGTCAAATACACCTGGCTGTGGATCATTCGCATCCGCAGCAGCGTGCAATGGGATACGCCGGCCTACATGCAGGACCCGAAAACATACTATCCCAAGCCGAATGCCCGGGACTACGACCCGTATTCCTGCCCCGTGCAGCGCGGCTGGTTGGACCCGGGCGATCCGGCCAACGTGGCGCAGTTCGGGGCTGCCAAGCAGGTGGCCAACGGCGTGTGGATGACCGACTGGACCTACCAGGTGGAGTGGGATTCGGACATCGGCATCGCGCAGCCGCCTCCGCCCCCGGCGCCCGTGCCCGGCGTGCCCGCCACGCCGCCGGTGCTTCACGACGTCTACGTCCGCGATTTCTTCGTGTTCTTCGGTGTCGATGTCGGCAACGAGGATGCGATCCGCAACCCGGGCAACTGGCCGGCGGGCGTCGAACCGCCCAAGCCGCAGTTGCTCGACCTGGCCAAGGCGGAGTATCGCACCGACGGGCCCGACTTCTACAACAACGGCTCCGGGTCGCGGTACTACATGAACTACCTGGGCGTGGCCCGTGAGACGGCCCAGGCCAACCTCTGGCCGGGGCGGTTCAGGACCATCAACCCGTATGGCAGCGTGCTGTCGCTGGCTGAGGCCCAGGTGTTCAACAACCAGAGTTGGGACCTGTGGACGCAGGACTGGCAGGCCAGGCTCAAGCCGGTCGAGGACTACCCGTATTGGGTGACCAACCGGATGAACGCGGCGGCCAGCGACCTGGCGGCCGTGCAGCAGTACGTCAACGCGGACGATCTGACGGAGATCCGCGAGATGCTGTCGAAGTACCCCGTGTCGCTGGTGGAAAAGGTGAGCACGAAGTAGTGTTCCGTCAGGCGTCAATTGATGGATCGGGTGCCATGCCTGCGACGGTTGTTTTGTCGCAGGCATGTTGCGGCCGAAGACATGCCTGCAAAAAGACGCAGGCATGGCACCCGTCAATTCATGGTTGACAGAGCGGTGGTGGCTGGAGCGTCGAACAGGAGCCGATCATGAGCGAGATCGCAAAGGCTAGTCGTGCGGGCCGGCGGCGCGGCGTGGCGACCATCGAGTTCGCCCTGGTGCTGCCGCTGCTCATGCTCATCGCCCTGTTGTTCATCTTCTTCACCAAGGGCATGCTCAGCAAGCAGAACGTGCTGTCGACTGACCGGCAGTTCGCCTGGCGGCAGGCCAAGCAGCTTCCTCCGCCGGGCGAGTTCCAGCCCGGCGAGATCCGCGACCTCTACTTCCGCGACCAGCCGATCGACTACAACATCACCGGCGGGACGAACGCGACCCGCCAGCCGGAGCAGGACATGGTCGACGCGGCGCAGAGCCGCAACCCGTTGGCGGGGGGGTATGCCGACGATTTGATCATGCAGGTGTGCCCGTCGAACGTGAGCCAGGGGGTCCGGCTGGACTTCCCGCTGGAGTCGATCCCGCTGTCGCAGTTCTCGCGGACGATCACCGACAACTACTATCGCGAGGGAATCACCTGGCAGCGCAACGACGTGCAGGTGTGGGCCACTCTTCGCGACCGCTTCCTCCAGACCTTCGACGATCGGATGGTCGGCGCCCAGGCTCCGGCTGGCTACGTCGGGCTGAGCCTGGACCGCAGCCTGGTCCTCCAGCTTCGCCAGTTGTACCTCAAGAAATGGTAATGTGGCACAGCCACCTCCGGCTGTGTGCATGAACGTCTTTGTATGCCCCGGAAGGGGCAGTTGGAAATAGCCCAGCGATTTATCGCTGGGAGTTCGAGTACTCCAATCTTCGTCCACAGTCCCGCAGGGACGATTGGATGCCCGTGCCGCAAGTTTGCCGTCCAACCGTCCCTACGGGACTGGCCCGATCTTGGGGACGGGAACCCAGCGATAAATCGCTGGGCTATTTCCAGATGTCCCTACGGGACAGAGGGAGAGGGTGGCCGACCCTGGACTGCATGAACGATCACGCACGGTGGCTGCGTCCCGCCATTAAACCGTCGTCGTTGCACCGTTCTGCGCTGGCGCTACGCCGGTCGCGCAGTTGGAGTCACCCATGAGCAGCCGGGCCTCGCGAATTGCGACGATCATCCTGGCGATCCTGGCGACGTTGGCCGTCGCCGCGGCGGCGTGGCAGTGGAATCGCTGGTCGCGATCGAACGGGCCGGCGGCCGCCGCGGGCCCGAAGGTCGATCCGCTCCGGGCGGGGCGGATGCCCCGGCCGCCCGTTGCGGCGAGCCAGCCCGGCGGGGACAGCCTGCTTGGCCTGCTGCTGTCCGGCGCGAAGGAGAACATCGAACTCCGCAACGCCGACCCAGCCGACCTGCCCCCGCCCCCGGGGGCCAGGCGGGTATCCAGCGTTCGCCAGCCATTGCCCGATATGGTGAGGGAGGCGGCGCGATATCTGGTCAACTCGCCGCCGGAAGTGTTAGAATCGTTCTACGCAAAGTCGCTGGCGGACCGGGGTTGGGAACCGGCTGCCCGCCGGCTGCCGTCCGGCGGGATCGCCTGGCGCAAGGCGGGCCAGATATGCTGGCTGCGGGTGTTGCGGCCGGGAACCACGTTGCCGGACGGGACGACCCGGCCGGACGCCGGGGCGACGGAGTTTTCCGTGGTGGTCACGACGCCGGCGACGCCGTGACCCGAAGGGTTCGACGAGTTTCCTGGTGAGTCGATTGGGAGAGATTCCCCATGGCTGAGCAAGAATACGAAATCCGCAACAAGCACATGCTGATCGTCGCCGGGGCCCTCGGCCTGGTGGCGGTCCTGCTCGTGCTCTGGAACGAGTCGCGCATCCGGCGTGAGAACGACGAGGACCTGATCGACATTCTCGTCGCGGCCCGCGACCTGAAGGCCGACCAGAGGCTGACCGACGAGGACCTCGGGCCCGAGCGGCTGCCCAAGCGGCTTGTTCCCCAGGACATACTCGACGACATCGCCCGGGCCAGCGACCGTGATTCGCTACTCAACCTGGAGACCAACCAGGAGGTCGGCAAAGGCAAGATCATGGGTTACACCTACCTCCGCGGCAGCCCGG
>JAQTVL010000335.1 GCA_028706835.1 Phycisphaerae bacterium
GCATCGCGGCGAATGCCGCCACGATCGCGTAGAGCTTGAGCCCCCCCCGCCAGGAAACCGCGCCGCTCAGGCAGGCGGCAACCACCAGGGGGACCCCGGCCAGATCGACGACCGTGGCCCAGCGGAAAAGGCCCAGCCAATCGAACCGCCCGACGAGCGCCGGCCCCGCCAGCCAGGCCAGCCCCATCGTGGCGAACGCAAAGGCGACGAACCGCGTAGCCGGCGTGACCTCGCCGCCCAGCGGCGTGCGGGCGACCATCGCGCCGACCAGCGCCAGCAGCCCGCCTGCCGGCGCCGCAACGGCGACGACGTGCAGAATCACGGCGCTGATTCGCGGGGATTGGCTTCGGCGTTCCGGTGCTGTGGTGCCCATGGAGGCCCGCGTAGAAAGAGTTCCCCGCAGATTTCGCAGATGACGCAGATTAGAAGAGAATTCAGAATTCAGGAGTCAGAATAACGGCAAGAGTCTTTTGGTTTCTCTTTATTCCGAATTCCGAATTCTGACTTCTTCTCCTCAATCTGCGTAATCTGCGAAATCTGCAGGAAAACCGGTCTTCATTTCTTCAGTTGCGCCGCCGCCTGGCGGTACTGCTCGCGGGCCAGGTTCATGTAGCCGGCCAGCTCCGCATACTGCCGGGCCAGCAGCTCGCGGCGGTCGCGCGCCTGCGCCAGCCAGCGCTGCTGGTCCGAGATGTTCTGCGCGATCGTCACGCGCTGAAGCTTCCATTCGCCGGTCAGCAGATCGAACGCCGCCAGCGGGTCGTTCGCGGGAAACACGAACGCCCCCGGCTGGGTGCTGGGCACCCTGCGGTCGATGCGATCCTTGAAACCCGCGTCCTCCGCCTGCCTGACCAGCTTGTCCACGTCGGCCTTGGCCGCATCCGGCGAGACGGTCAACTCGACGCGGGCGTCGTCGCGGCAGCGGCGGTGGGCCGCCAGGAGGTCAGCCACCTTGTTCGCGGCCGCGGCCTTGCCGTTCACCAGCACCTTGCCGAACCGGTCGAGCTCGACCCGCAGCGACGCGGGCGGCTGAATGATCAGCGTGCATTTGGTGCCAGCGGGCGGCATGATCTTGTCGTTGCCCTTGAACTCCAGGGCCGCGTTGTCGCGCGAGTGCTTGCCCGACAGGTCAATCACGGCGTCCGGGAAGTTCGAGATTGAGACCACCGAGCCTTCCATGTCGGCCATATATTGGCCGTTCTCGTACACTTGCGATCCCGTGAACACCCACTCCAGCCGGGGGACGGGCTTGGCGGGGTCCATTGCCGCCATCCAGTCCTCGATCGGAACGGTCTGCTGCTTCTCGGTTTTCGGGTCGGTCCACTGCACCTGGAGGTCCAGCGGGTCGCCGGTCGGCATGATCGGCTTCTCTTTCTTCTCGTCCCAACTGGCGGGGTGGCCGGGCTCGAAGCCGGCCAACAGCAGCGCCAGGTGGATGCGTTGCGGGCGGGCCTTGACGACCATAAGGGCCTCGTGCTCGCGCGAGTTGGGCATGCAGGCGACCAGCTCCAGCGGCACCCCGGAGTGCAGCGTCGAGCACTCCAGCATCACCCGGCGACGCTGCTTGTCCAGCGTGATGCCGGGCAGCGGGTTCTTGGCGGCCGGTTGGGTCGCCGGCGCGGCGGCTGGATCGGCAGCCGGCGGCTCCGCCGCCGTCGTCAGCGCAGGCAGGAATCCCAGGCCCAGCAGTATCAACAGGCGTCGTCCCATGGATTTCGCGCTCCTCTCGCAGGGGATATCTTACCCCAAAGCAGAACGCACCGCGAGGCTAGCCAGTGCCGACTAGTGCTCTGTTACAGATGAACTGATGGATCGGGTGCCATGCCTGCGACGGTTGTTTTGTCGCAGGCATGGGGAAGACATGCTTGCGACGGTACGGCTGTCGCAAGCATGGCACCCGTCAAATCACGAGTAACGGAGCACTAGTTCTTCAACTGCTCGCGGAGCGCGCGGTAGTCGGTCTTGCCCGTGCCGAGCACCGGGATCGCATCCACCCGGATGACCCGGCGGATGTTGTGCAACGCCGACAGCCCCGCGGCCCGCAACGCCGCGTTGGCCTCTTCCCGCGAGATCGGCTGGGTCGTGAACAGCACGATCTCCGGATGCTCGTCGGTCGGCGTCGCCTCGACCGCAAGCACCGGCCCGTCCTGGCCGTCCGGCGGCGACCAGCGAGCGGATAACACCTCTTCGATGGCCGGCAGCGAGATCATCTCGCCGCCGAGCTTGGCGAAGCGCTTCAGCCGGCCGTCGAATGTGAACACGCCGTCGGCGTCATAGTGGACCAGGTCGCCGGTGCGATACCACGACTCGCCGGCGAACTCGACGAACGGCGACGGGCCGGTGTAGTTGAGATACCCGGCAAAAATGGTCGGACCGCGAAGCAGCAGCACGCCGGTCTTGCCCGGCGGGACCGGCTGGCCGGACTCCACGTCGACCACCGCCCATTTCACGGACGGCAGCATCTTGCCGATAGTGCCGGATCGCGGGGCGTCGTAGTCGTTCCCGCTGACCACCGGCGAGCACTCGGTGATGCCGTAGCCTTCGACCACCCGTGCCTGCGGGCATATTCGCGCGATCGCCGCATAGACCGCCGGCGAGCATTTCTCGGCCCCCGTCACCGCGGCGCGGATCGACGCGAGTTGGCCGGGGTCAGCCGCCCGGACGATCCCGCCCAGGAACGTCGGCGTGCCGACGACCAGCGTTGTCTTGTAGGCCGCGACCAGTTGGGCCAGCGTCGCGCCGTCGGTCGGATTGGGGGAGTGGACCACCGCGGCCCCCGCCAGCAGCGGCAGCAGGGTCGTCACGGTCAGGCCCATCGAGTGGAACGGCGGCAGCATGCCCAGCAGCCGATCGCTGTCGTAGATGCGAATGAACGCGGTGATGTCGCGGATGTTGGTCAGCAGGTTCGCGTGTGACAGCGGCACGGCCTTCGGCAGGCTCTCCGAGCCGCTCGTGAACAGGACGACCGCGTTGGCCGGCGGGGTCGCCTTCTCCAGCCGCCGCCAACTCAGCCGGGCGCGAATGGCGGCGGCTAGCTTCGCGCGGCGCGAGATGCGCCCCGCCACCGCTTCCAGCGGCAGGAACCGCTCCCGCAGGCCGGCCAAGTCGACGCCGTCGGCGTCGAGGCGCCGCACCAGGGCGTCGGCCGTCAGCACGTGCCGCACGCCAAGCAGGTCGAGCGAGTGGAGCATGTTCCGGGCGCCGGCTGTCCAGTTCACCATGACCGGCGTCTTGCCGGCGAACAGCACCGACAGAAAGACCATGTCGGCGGCAACACTGGCCGGCAGCATGATGCCGATGTAGTCGCCGGGCAGTTTGCGGATGATCGGCTGGAGCGCGAGGATCGCTATGGTCAGATCGCGATACGTTTTGCCTTTGGGGCCGCTGGCCTGGTCGGCGACGGCCACCCGGTCTGGCCCGCGGGCCACCTGCCGCAGGAACACCGAGGTGATCGTGTCGCCCGCGGGGACCGTGACGGGGCGCGATCCTCGGCCGGCGAACCACCGCTTCGCCGGCGGCTGAACCTTCGCGCCGCCAGCCGACACCGCTTCGCCCGCCGCCGCCAGCATTACGTCGCCCACGGTCCGCAGCGCCTCCGGGCCGCCCTGCGGGAAGCCGAATTCCTTCTCCAGCCAGACGCTCAGCTCGGTGCGAGCCAGGCTGTCCAGGCCAAGCTCGTTGGCCAGTCGGTCCTCGTCGCGCACCTCGGCCCGGCCGGAGAGTTCAGCCAGGTGGGCGACGACCAGTTCCCGCGTCGCCGACGGCACGACGACGGCACCCTCGCCGGCGCCGGCCCGCGCGTCTGGCTCGGGCAACTCGCGCATGCCGCGGCGATCCCAGATCGTGCGCGGCACATAGGTATTCGGCGGCGCGCCCTCGTTGTAGAACCGCTCCAGGTAGCGGTTCAGCACCGAGCGGTCAGTCGTCCGCGGCAGGTCCGCCGGCTCGACGAACTCGATGTCCACCCGCCGCCGCGGCGCGAAGAAAATGCCGCTGGCCAGCAGCGACAGGGCGCCCTTCCGCAGGATCCGCCCCATGTGCAGCTCTGGCGTGTTCGCGTAGCTGAAACTGCTGCCCCAAAGCCCCCGCGTCCGCACCAGCACCACGCGCACGTCCGGCACGCTCCGCAGAATCATCTCGACCGCGCTGTTGCCGCCCAGGTTTTCCAGGCGCGAGTGCAGCAGGTGGCCGGCGGGATACAGCAAAGCGTTCTCGCCGTGGGCCAGGCCGGCGATTGTCTCCGCCAGCATCTGGCGAATCTGCCTGCCCGAGGCCACGCCGAGCCGGTCGGCGACCGGGATCGGGCGAACGCCCAGCCGCCGGGCGAACCAGCGGATGACGAAGCGGTCGATCTGGTCGCGGTCCGCCAGGGCCCGCGGGGCGAACCGCGAAACGAGCTGCGACATCATGATGATCGGGTCGATCAGCGCGGGGTGGGTCGGCAGGAACAGGATGCCCGACCGGCCGCGAGCGAGGATGTCCTCCAGCCCGCGCGTGCGCACCCGGTAGCGCAACGCCAGCAACGAACGAACAGCTCGCCAAAAGAGTCGGCTGATCATGCCATCTCCGGTCGTGACGAACTACGATAGCAGGTTGAGTGACCGGGTGCAGCGTTTTTCAGGCAGAGGACACGCCTCATCGACATCTGCTCCGAAGGCGGTGCTCCTGATTGAACTCGCCGCCGACGCAGAGGGACCGCAGGAAATGGGATGCGACCCTCTACCCACAAAGCCCAGGGATGGCAATCCCCGGGCTTGGGTAAGACCGCACCCGCGGGCGACATCGGCGCTGGTCGACAACCCCCAATGGCAGTAAGATGACGGGGTCAACTTCTCCTGGAGATTTTCATGCGAACCTCGCTGCTCCTCACGCTCTTACCTGTGTGCTCGCTGCTTTGCGTCGGCAACGCACTCGCCGCCCCAAGCACCGCGCCGGATTGTGCCGAAGCCGACAAGGTGCTCGCAGCCGCGAGCGTGAAGACCGGCCTGTGCATCGACCTCGGTTGCGGCCGGGCGGACCAGCCGAGCCTGCCGGCGGGCCTCGCCAGCCGCAGCGAAATGTTGGTGCATGCCCTGGCGATCGACGACGCGGCGCTGGGCCGGGCGCGGGCGGCGATCGAGGTCCACGGCGTGCCTGGGCGGGCGATGGCTGAGAAGCTGCCCGGCAAGACGCTGCCATACCTGCCGGACCTGGCGAGGCTGGTGGTCGTGGAGGACCCAGCCGCCCTCGAGGCCGCGGGCGTGACGAAGGACGAGATGCTCCGCGTGCTCGCACCCGGCGGCATGCTGTGCGTCCGCGACGGCGCCAAGTGGGCCGCGAGCACGAAGCCCCGGCCGAAGAGCATGGACGAGTGGACGCACCCGCACCACGGCCCGGACGGGAACCTGGCCTCGGCCGACAAGGCGATTGTGTTCCCGCTGGACT